>JBIPON010000004.1:0-27487 GCA_044379065.1 Polynucleobacter sp.
CTTCAATATTGCCGCCCTTGATTTTCATGGCAGCGCCCATCGCCTTTAAACCTTTGATGTGCTGGTCAACCGGCCTGGCGCCAATCGCACAACCTCCGGGCAAGGAAACCGTTGCCTTACCGAGGCGCGCCAATAAGGGGCCCAAAACTAAGATCGATGCACGCATGGTCTTAACAATGTCGTACGTAGCCTCAAAGCTCGTAATATTGGCCGCATTTAAGATCAAGTGGGTACGATTGTCCGGATTAGGGAAATCCACTTGCACGCCCATATTTTTCAGTAACTTAAGCATGGTGCGCACATCCTGTAGATCAGGCACATTGCGCAATTCGATTGGCTCCTTACTCAAAAGGCATGCACACAGAATCGGCAGGGCTGCATTCTTAGCCCCGGCTATCAGCACTTCGCCTTTCAGCGGCATTCCGCCAATCATTTTTAACTTATCCATTGCACTTTATTTTCTTTTTGTTGCTTCGTACTTGATGTACATTGCTACTGACTTATTGACCCGATTTTTCTGCAAACTCAGCTGGAGTAAATGCCTTAATCGATAAGGCATGTACTTCCGCTTTCATGCGATCACCTAGTGCGGCATACACCAATTGATGGCGCTGAATCAGGCGCTTACCCTCAAACTCAGGGCTCACTACCGTTGCATAAAAATGCTGGCCATCGCCCTCCACCGCAAGGTGACTGCAAGCAATCCCTTGCTGTATATAGGACTGAATTTGGTCTGGGGTTGGGAACATCGGTTACTCCATAAAGTAAAGCAATTGAATTCAGATACGGCTTAATGCCGTAATTTATACCCAGTTTTAAGCATGCGCAATGCGGCCAACGAAACTGTCAAGAAAAATCCACTGACGATAGCAAAGCTCATCCACGGGGAAACATCCGACACACCAAAAAAGCCATAACGAAATCCGTCAATCATATAAAAGAAGGGATTGAAATGCGATACCGTTTGCCACACCGGTGGCAAGGTATGAATCGAGTAAAAAACGCCCGATAACATCGTAGCCGGCATGATTAAAAAGTTCTGAAAGGCGGCCAACTGATCAAACTTATCGGCCCAGATGCCAGCCACCAAACCCATGCTACCTAGAATTGCCGCGCCCAAAAAAGCAAAAACGATAATCCAAATTGGGTATTCAAAACTCGGCTGCACAAACCAAGCAGTAATTAAGAAAACGCCCAAGCCAACCACTACGCCCCGCACCACCGCAGCCAGCACATAGGCCGCATAAAACTCCAGATTGCTCAGCGGGGCCAACAAAACAAAAACTAAATTGCCGGTGATCTTAGACTGAATTAATGAAGACGAGGTATTCGCAAATGCATTTTGCAATAGACTCATCATCACGAGGCCCGGAATCAAAAAAGCGGTATAGCTAAGGTGACCATACATCTCCACCTTGCCTTCCAGTACGTGGCCAAAGATCAAAAGGTACAGCACTGCGGTCAGCACCGGCGCTGCCACCGTCTGAAACGCGACCTTATAAAAGCGCTTTACCTCTTTACGCAGCAGCGTCGGAAAGCCACTGCCATAATCAAATGGGGCATGCTTCATGCGGGACTTCCAGACATGATGTGAACAAAGACATCTTCCAAATCAGCCGCCTCACCATTTTGTTTTTTTGTACCGCCAAAGCGAGACAGCAAATTGGCCGTGGTATCTAAAGCTACTACCTTACCTTGCTTTAGCATCGCAATGCGTTGGCATAGGGCCTCAGCCTCTTCTAAATAATGGGTGGTCAAGACGATGGTGTGCCCATCGTGATTGAGTCTGCTAATAAACTGCCACAGGGATTGGCGCAACTCGACATCCACCCCCGCCGTTGGCTCATCCAAAACGATCACTGGTGGTCGGTGTACTAGCGCTTGCGCGACCAAAACACGGCGTTTCATGCCGCCGGACAACGAGCGCATATTGCTATCGGCTTTCCCCGTTAAATCCAGATTAGCCATAATCTCATCGATCCACGCATCGTTATTCCGAATACCAAAGTAGCCCGACTGAAAGCGTAAGGTTTCGCGTACCGTAAAAAAGGGGTCAAAAACTAATTCTTGTGGCACTACACCCAGCATGCGACGCGCTTCGCGGTGAGTCGACTGCACATCAACACCCATGATTGAAGCGCTGCCATGATCGGGCTTACACAGCCCAGCCAAAATGGAGATGAGGGTTGTTTTGCCAGCGCCGTTGGGACCGAGAAGGCCAAAGAACTCACCTTCATGGATACTAAGAGAAACGTCATCTAAAGCTTGCAAGACGCCATACTGCTTTGATACGCCTTTAATCGAGATTGCCGATGTCATACTGCTGGCGTGCCCAACAACTCAGCAACGCCATAAACTTGGGCTAATACGCACAATTTCGGTGGTGGGCCTACCAATATCAATTCACGCTGAGCCTGCCGTAAATTTTTTTTCCATGCGATCAGGACGGCAAGCGCGCTGGAATCAAAATCGCTCAGTGCGGCGCAATCCACCCTCTCCAGCTGCGCTAGATCGCGCAGTCCATCTGCCTCGACTGCTAGGGCATTTTGCTGGGTTAAGGTGGATGGGAGGGTGTACGGCATAGCTCGTTCGTTAATTACTAGGCCGAGCAGAGGCCAGCATCTTATTGCGCTCTTTCAAAAACGCGATTAAGCCATCAATGCCATTTTGATTAATTTGGTTTGTAAATTGATTACGATAGTTCTCCACTAGCCAAACGCCCAAAACGTTGATGTCATAGACCTTCCATCCATTCGGGGTTTTCTCCAAACGATAATCAAGCGGAATGGGATCACCGCGCCCCAGCACCACCGTACGCACAATCACCTCAGTGTCCGTGGGCGCTGCACGCAAGGCTTTGTATTGAACGGTTTGGTCACGCACCTGACTTAATGCACCTGAGTAGGTACGAATCAATAGGGTTTTGAATTCTGCAATCAGCTGTGCTTGCTGTTCCGGTGTGGCCTTTCTCCAATTGGGGCCCATCGACATCTCAGTGGTACGCCGCATATCGGTATAAGGAACAATCTTCTTTTCTACCAAATCAACAACCCGCGCAATATTGCCCTTCTGAATTTCTGGATCCGCCTTAATTGAAGCCATGACATCGCTCACAATGCTGCGAATTAATCCATTCGGAGTGGATTCATCGATAGGGGCATTTTGCGCACTAGCTGGGTTAACAAACCAGATTGCGGTTAGTGCAGTACAAATAGAAATGGCGTGGCGAATTTTCATATTCTGTTTAGGCTCGTGTTTATTAATGCGCTCTATCAATACGGTCTATTTTAGCCCCCTCTAGAGCTCACAGCACTGACCTTGAAGTAAGTTATTACTCGTATGGATTTTGGAATGGGCGAGCGCTATCTTCTTCATCATCATCGCCCGCCTTGCTTTGTTCAATTTGGTACTGCCGACGCTGAATATACCCATCCCGCACAAAGGAGTACTTATCAATCGCCGCACCCTCCAGGAGATCGCCCGCCTGGTAGTAATTGTTTCGGGCATTGACGATACGCAAGCCAGTAAGACTATTTCGCAAGGCGACATCGGGCAATAGTCGAAGCAAATAGTCGGTCTCAATATCAGCCGCCGTTCCAAAGGTATCACGCACCGAGCTGGGTCCAAAAAACGGTAAAACAACATAGGGTCCTGATGGAATTCCCCAGACGCCAAAGGTTTGCCCAAAATCAGCTTTGTGTTTTGGTAGACCGCCAGGAGTGGCCATATCAATTAAGCCCCCCAATCCAAAAACGGTGTTCACAACTACGCGCATCAAACCCTTGGCTGCTAAACCTGGATTGCCTTGCAGCAATTGATTCATCGCACTGTAAATGTCGTTGTAATTACCGAAAAAATTGTTGATGCCATCGCGCGCAACCGAGGGCACTACATAGCGGTACCCAGTAGTCACGGGCTTGAGAAGGTAATTATCTAGGCCTTCATTGAAACTAAAGACAGAACGGTTAAATGACTCCCACGGATCTTGGGCCGATGGCTGCGTACCCGCCGGAATAGTGGCGCATCCAATCATGCTGACACTCAACACGGCGAGCAGAGTGCGCCTGATGAGCTGCTTGATACTGGAGCGAGAGGAGAAAATCACTTCTTCGCACCCTCATCTTTGCCACCATCGGCTGCCTTGTTGTACAAAAATTGGCTGATGAGGTTTTCGAGAACAACGGCTGATTGGGTTTGCGTAATCATATTGCCCTGCGCCAACATTTGATCTGAGCCACCCGCCTCAAGCCCAACGTATTGCTCGCCCAGCAAGCCCGAAGTCAAAATCTTCGCGGCCGAGTCTTTTGGAAACTGGTAGCTGCGCTCCAGCGTCATCGTCACGGTTGCTTGGTAGGTTGTGTCATCAAAACGAATATCTGCAATGCGGCCAACAACTACACCGGCACTTTTGACTGGTGCGCGTGGCTTTAAGCCACCAATATTGTCAAAGCGAGCGGTTATTGAATAAGTAGGCTGAAACGATACGGCATTCATATTACCGACTTTGAGGGCCAAAAAGAGAGCTGCCAATAAGCCAATGGCGACAAATATTCCGACCCAGACATCTATGGCACTTTTTCTCATATGGACCTTAGTTTAATCCTTCTGCATTTCATCATTAGTTTGAGAACATCAAGGCAGTCAGCAAGAAATCCAATGCCAATACCGCCAAGGATGAAATCACAACCGTCCGGGTGGTCGCTTGAGAGACGCCTTCTGGCGTTGGTTTGGCCTCAAACCCTTGATAGAGGGCGATAAAGGTCACTACTACGCCAAACACAATGCTCTTTATTAAGCCATTCCCAATATCAGAGAAGAGATCAACGCCCCCCTGCATTTGTGACCAAAACGCCCCCGAGTCAACACCAATTAATGGCACGCCCACAAAGTAACCGCCAATCACACCAACCGCAGTAAAGATGGTTGCCAAAATCGGCATGGAAATAATGCCAGCCCACAGGCGTGGCGCCACCACTCGGCTTAAAGGATCAACGGCCATCATCTCCATGGCACTCAATTGTTCACCTGCCTTCATTAGGCCAATTTCTGCGGTCAGTGAAGTGCCTGCTCTGCCTGCAAAAAGGAGGGCGGTAATTACCGGACCCAGTTCACGCGTGAGCGATAAGGCAACCAACAAACCCAATGCTTGTTCCGAGCCATAGCGATTGAGGGTGTAATAGCCTTGTAAGCCCAAAACAAAACCAACAAATAAACCCGAGACCGCAATAATCACAAAGGAGTGATTACCAATAAAGAGGATTTGATCCGAAACCAAGCGTGGGCGCTTTAGGAGCGGAGCCGAGCGAGCCATCACTGCAATGAACATGCGTGTTGCATGGCCAAGACTAACAATATTGCTGCGGATAAAGAATCCAAGGTCGCCAAGCAAATCGATGGTTTTACGTACGATCATCGCGCGCCTACCTGGGCAGCAAAATCATCCAAGAGGTCTGCTCCCGGATAATGAAATGGCACCGGCCCATCGGGAGAGGCATCCAAGAATTGGCGTACAAATGGATCGCTTGAACGATTGAGTTCATCGGGCGTGCCTTGGGCGCCAATACGGCCATTGGCAATGAAGTACACATAGTCTGCAATAGCAAACGTTTCTTCCACATCATGAGTGACCAAAATACTAGTGGCACCGAGTGCGGTATTCAGATCACGAATCAAACGCGCTGTAATGCCCAGAGCAATTGGGTCCAAACCGGCGAACGGCTCGTCATACATGATGAGCGGGGGATCGAGTGCAATTGCTCGCGCTAGTGCCACACGCCTTGCCATACCCCCCGAGATTTGCCCCGGCATCAAATCGCGAGCGCCGCGCAAACCCACTGCATTAAGTTTCATGAGTACAAGGCTACGTAATAAATCCTCGCTGAGGTTGGTGTGCTCACGCAGCGGAAAAGCGACGTTTTCAAATACGCTGAGGTCCGTAAACAGAGCGCCAAACTGGAATAGCATGCCCATGCGTCTACGTGCGCGCATTAACTCTGCAGTACTCATCTGACCGACATTACTACCTTCGAATAAGACCTTACCTTCCATTGTGGTGACTTGGCCACCAATCAAACGCAGGACGGTTGTTTTGCCACAACCCGAGCCACCCATGACCGCGACTACCTTGCCGCGGCGAAACTCCATATTGAGGCCAGACAAAATCTGACGCTCACCCGGCGCATAGGAAAAGTTAACGTCCTGAATCGAGACAACAACATCGTCTTTGCTGGTCTGGCTTTGCGGAGATTCAGATTGATTCAATGCGTATCTTTTAATGAGTAGTCAGTTGTTCGATTTTAGAGCGGCAATACCGATGAGCCCATCAAATACGAATCCACTGCATGCGCACACTGACGGCCTTCCCGAATCGCCCAGACCACTAAAGACTGGCCTCGACGCATATCGCCGGCAGCAAATACCTTCGCTACATTGGTTTGGTAGGCTTTTTGACCTTCAACATGGGCCTTCGCATTGCCGCGGGCATCTTTATCGACGCCAAATGCATTCAGTACTTGCTGCGCGGGAGAAACAAAGCCCATCGCCAACAAAACGAGGTCAGCCTTGATCTCAAACTCGGAATTAGGCACTTCCGCCATCTTGCCGCCTTGCCACTCCAAACGAACGCCTATGAGTTTTTGAACCTTGCCGTTTTTACCCTCAAAGCGTTTTGTGCCTACCGACCAATCGCGCTCACAACCTTCTTCATGCGATGACGACGTGCGCAATTTTGTTGGCCAATACGGCCAAACCAATGGCTTGTTTTCTTCTTCGGGGGGCTGGGGTAGCAATTCAAATTGGGTCACGTGATTGGCGCCATGGCGATTCGATGTGCCAACGCAATCCGAACCGGTATCACCGCCACCAATCACAACAACGTGCTTACCTGTAGCGCGAATACCATTTTGCAAATCGCCAGCAACTTCTTTGTTTTGCGGTATCAAGAATTCTAGGGCGTAATGAATGCCTTCGAGTTCGCGCCCAGGAACTGGTAAATCGCGGGGCTGCTCTGCACCACCACTAATAATGACAGCGTCAAAATCCTTCATCAGCTGCTCTGGCGTAGCTGTCTTACTGGAATAATTTTTGACTTCCGCGCCCATTGCCTCTTTGCCAACATAAACGCCAGTAGCAAAGGTAACCCCTTCGGCTTGCATTTGCTCAACGCGGCGATCAATCAGCCACTTTTCCATTTTGAAGTCAGGAATGCCGTAGCGCAGCAAGCCGCCAACCCGATCATTCTTCTCGTATACGGTGACATCGTGGCCAACACGCGCCAATTGTTGCGCTGCCGCCATACCAGCAGGGCCTGATCCAACAATCGCTACTTTTTTACCCGTTTTCGTTTTGGACGGCATGGGCTTCACCCAACCATTTTCCCAAGCCTTATCAATGATGGCGTGCTCAATCGATTTGATACCAACCGCATCCCGGTTAATGCCTAATGTGCAGGCAGACTCGCATGGAGCCGGGCAAATACGGCCAGTAAATTCAGGGAAGTTGTTAGTGGAGTGCAGCACTTCAATGGCATTTCTCCAATCGCCCTGAAACACAAGCTCATTAAAGTCTGGAATGATGTTGTTGACTGGGCAGCCATTATTGCAAAACGGAATGCCGCAATCCATGCAGCGCGCACTCTGTACCTTAGCTTCATCATCGCTCAGTGCAGCAACAAACTCCTTGTAGTGGTGTAAACGCGTCACCGGGGCCTCGTAGGTTTCCTTAACGCGCTCAAACTCCATAAATCCAGTGACCTTACCCATCTCAACTACTCCTTCAATATCGTGTTGTTACTTAAGCAATCGCTTTTGCATTTTTTTGTGATTTTTCCCAAAGCTCACCCAATGCCCGTTTGTACTCAGTGGGGTGAACTTTAATAAAGCGAGCACGCGCCCGATCCCAGTCGGCCAGCAAGGCCTTCGCACGCTCGGATCCGGTATGCCGGAAATGGCGCTCAATCAAGGCTTTTAAAATATGCTCATCGCTGAGGCGCTGACCACCATCCTTCACATCAATTGGTGCATGCCATTGGGATTCAGGAATACTCGCGACCTGCTCTGCATGGGGTAGCACTTTTTCCAAAGTAGCCATGCTGGTATTGCAGCGCTTTGCAAATAAGCCATCTTCGTCGTAGACATAAGCGATACCACCACTCATACCGGCGGCAAAGTTGCGACCCGTTTCACCCAAAACGACAACCGTACCACCCGTCATGTATTCACAACCGTGATCGCCCGTACCCTCAACGACTGCAGTAGCGCCCGAATTACGAACTGCAAAACGCTCGCCAGCTACGCCATTAAAGAAGGCTTCGCCACCAATTGCACCGTACAAGACGGTATTACCAACAATGATGTTCTTGGCTGTATCGCCGCGAAACTCGTGCGGTGCCCGTACGATGACGCGTCCACCCGACAATCCTTTACCAACATAGTCGTTGGCATCACCAACCAGATCCAAGGTGACGCCGTGCGCCAAAAATGCTGCAAAACTTTGACCGGCTGTGCCATTTAACTGGATGTGAATGGTGTCATCTGGCAAGCCGGCATGGCCATAACGCTGAGCGATTTCACCGGACAGCATTGCGCCTACAGTCCGATTCACGTTCTTCACGGGAACAATGAAAGACACTTTTTCGCCGCGCTCTAATGCGGGCTCGCTCTTTTCAATCAGAATATGGTCCAAGGCAGTGCCGAGGCCATGGTCCTGCGTGAGGACTTGATAACGTGGCACATCGGCCGGCACCGCAGGAGCTGCAAAAATCTTACTAAAGTCCAGTCCGTGGGTTTTCCAGTTATCGATGCCCTTGCGGGTGTCGAGCAAGTCAACCCGGCCAATCAGATCGTCAAACTTGCGTATGCCTAATTGAGCCATGATTTCGCGTGCCTCTTCTGCAACAAAGAAGAAGAAATTAACCACGTGCTCTGGCTTACCCGCAAACTTTTTACGTAGCTCTGGGTCTTGCGTTGCTACGCCAACTGGGCAGGTATTTAAGTGGCACTTGCGCATCATGATGCAACCTTCGACTACCAGTGGCGCGGTTGCAAAACCAAATTCATCCGCGCCAAGTAAGGCGCCAATCACAACGTCACGACCGGTTTTCATCTGACCATCGGCCTGCACCCGAATACGGCTACGTAGACGATTGAGCACCAAGGTTTGCTGGGTTTCAGCAAGGCCAAGCTCCCATGGGGAACCCGCATGCTTAATCGACGACAGGGGGGATGCACCGGTACCACCATCATGGCCTGCGATCACTACGTGATCGGCTTTGGCTTTAGCAACACCAGCAGCGACCGTACCTACACCCACTTCCGAAACAAGCTTGACCGATACATCGGCTGCAGGATTGACGTTTTTAAGGTCATGTATCAACTGCGCAATGTCTTCAATCGAATAAATGTCATGGTGCGGTGGCGGAGAAATCAAACCAACGCCCGGCACCGAGAAACGCAACTTACCAATGTAGTCCGATACTTTGCTACCAGGCAACTGACCACCTTCGCCTGGCTTTGCGCCTTGTGCCATTTTGATTTGCAACTGATCCGCTGAGCGCAGGTATTCGGTTGTTACACCAAAGCGCCCCGATGCCACTTGCTTGATTTTTGAGCGCAAGGAATCACCATCTTCCAATGGAATATTGGCTTCCACCACATCGCTACCCAAAATGCTTGCAAGACTTTCGCCCTTGCGAATTGGAATGCCTTTGAGTTCGTTCTTGTAGCGATTCGGATCTTCGCCGCCCTCGCCCGTATTGGACTTACCGCCGATGCGGTTCATGGCAATCGCCAAGGTTGCATGGGCCTCGGTCGAGATTGATCCCAAGGACATCGCGCCCGTTGCAAAGCGTTTGACGATCTCTTTAGCAGACTCCACTTCATCGAGCGGAATCGCTTTAGCAGGATCCACCTTAAATTCAAACAAGCCGCGCAAAGTCATCTGACGCTTGCTCTGGTCATTGATAATGTTGGCGTACTCTTTGTACGTCTGGTAGCCCTTATCAGAACCCGTGCGCGTTGCGTGCTGTAGCTTTGCAATGGTGTCAGGTGTCCACATGTGGTTTTCACCGCGAACACGATAGGCATACTCACCACCAGCTTCCAGCATATTGGTCAACACGGGGTCGTTTCCAAACGCCTGCTGATGCATGTGCAGCGCCTCTTCGGCAATTTCAAACACACCAATACCGCCCACATTCGATGGCGTATTCTTGAAATACTGTTGAATCACTTCCTGATTGAGTCCAATGGCCTCAAAAATTTGTGAG
The DNA here is from genome assembly GCA_044379065.1 of Polynucleobacter sp. GTDB lineage: Bacteria > Pseudomonadota > Gammaproteobacteria > Burkholderiales > Burkholderiaceae > Polynucleobacter. Next base: position 10,265 of record JBIPON010000004.1, read on the forward strand.
CCGGTATAGGACATATAGGTTGAGATGCCCATTTTGGACATCACTTTTTGCAAGCCTTTGCCTACCGCTTTGACGTAATTCTTGATGGCTTTTTCGGGCGATAGGTCACCGGGCAAACCTTTTGCCATTTCTGCCAAGGTCTCCATTGCTAAGAAGGGGTGAATGGCTTCTGCACCATAGCCCGCGAGCAATGCGAAGTGATGGGTCTCGCGCGCGCTACCCGTTTCTACAACTAAACCAACGCTGGTACGCAAACCTTTGGCAACCAAATGTTGGTGAATGGCAGACGTTGCCAATAGTGCTGGAATGGCAACGTGCTTCTCATCCACTTGACGATCACTGATCAGCACAATGTTAAAGCCCAGACTGACCGCATCCGCAGCTTCCGCGCATAAAGACGCCAAGCGTGCCTCAATCCCTTCTTTGCCCCATGCTGCGGGATAACAGATGTCTAATTCGTAAGTGCGGAACTTACCATTGGTGTAATGCTCGATGTGGCGAATCTTCGCCATTTCTTCAAAATCCAGAATGGGCTGGCTTACTTCTAAGCGCATCGGTGGATTGATGTTGTTGGTATCCAGCAAATTGGGCTTTGGTCCGACAAACGAAACCAAAGACATCACCATGTTTTCCCGTATTGGATCGATAGGGGGATTGGTAACCTGTGCGAACAATTGCTTAAAGTAGTTGTAAAGCGATTTATCTTTATTCGACAACACAGCCAAGGGGCTATCATTACCCATTGAACCAATTGCCTCTTCGCCCGCCACTGCCATTGGCGCCATTAAATACTTCAGGTCTTCTTGGCTATAACCAAATGCCTGTTGGCGATCCAATAGCTTTGCAGCTGGCCGAATGTGTGCCTGCTCATCTACGCTATCTTTCTTAGACAAATCCACTTCATCTAATTTAACGCGTACAGCATCTATCCAGCTCTTGTAAGGCTTTGCTTTCGATACCGCATCTTTAAGTTCGACATCATCAATGATGCGGCCTTGCTCCATGTCAATCATGAACATCTTGCCAGGTTGTAAGCGCCACTTTTGCACAATTTTATTTTCTGGTACCGGTAAAACGCCTGCCTCCGAACCCATTATCACGAGGTCATCGTCTGTCACGTAGTAGCGCGCTGGACGCAAACCATTGCGATCGAGCGTCGCGCCAATCTGACGGCCGTCGGTAAACGCCATGGCTGCAGGGCCATCCCATGGCTCCATCATCGCTGCATGGTATTCATAAAACGCGCGGCGGTTCTCATCCATTAAGGTATGCTGTTCCCATGCCTCAGGAATCATCATCATCATTGCTTGTGCTAAGGGATATCCTGCCATAACCAATAACTCTAAGCAGTTATCGAAGCAAGCCGTATCAGACTGACCTGGATAAATTAATGGCCATAATTTTTGTAGATCGTCACCCAATACTGGCGAGCTAATTGCGCCGGTGCGTGCATTTACCCAATTGACGTTTCCTTTGACAGTATTGATTTCACCGTTATGCGCAATCATGCGATAGGGGTGGGCCAACTCCCATGCAGGGAATGTGTTGGTCGAAAAACGCTGGTGCACTAAAGCTAAAGCAGAAACGCATCGCTGGTCTTGTAAATCTAAGTAGTAGGCTCCTACTTGATTTGCAAGCAGCAGCCCTTTGTACACAATGGTACGTGCCGACATCGATGCTACGAAATATTCCTTGCCGTGCTTTAAGTGCAAATCCTGTATGGCATGACTTGCAGTTTTGCGGATGACATATAGCTTTCGCTCTAAAGCGTCGGTCGTCATGATGTCGCGGCCGCGACCAATGAAAATTTGGCGTATGAATGGTTCGGTCTTTTGTACCGTTGGTGACATTGGTAATTTCGTATCAATCGGTACATCACGCCATCCGAGTACAACTTGACCTTCTAGGCGAACAGTCCGCTCTAGTTCTTGTTCACATGCCAAACGCGATGCGCTTTCTTTTGGCAAGAAGATCATGCCTACACCGTACTCACCAAATGGGGGAAGTGTGATGCCTTGCTTTGCCATTTCCTCGCGATACAACAGATCGGGCACTTGAATCAAAATTCCTGCGCCATCACCCATCAGTGGATCAGCGCCAACAGCGCCGCGGTGATCTAAGTTTTCTAATATTTGCAAACCTTGCGACACAATCGCATGGGATTTTTTACCCTTAATGTGTGCAACAAAGCCTACGCCACATGCATCGTGCTCATTTGCGGGATCATACAAACCCTGTGCGATTGGGCGGATTGTTTCAGTCTCTACTAATTGAGTATCTGAATAATTTTGGGTAATTTTGCTATTCATAGTATTTCTCGATAACGGCGCAAAAAGGCGCTAAGGCGCGTGGGAGATCAAATATAGGGGAATACCCCTTCAAGTGCAATCTTTTTAATCGACTCTGTCCCATTTAAATAGGTAAGCCTATACGAATAATTATTTTAATAGGGACAGAGTCACAGTCTAAGGACTCTTCGCCCCTCTTTATGTGTGGCTCTAGCCGTTTAAATCAGCTTTATTGTGGATAACTGTTTTTATCGGGCGTCCACGCGAACGAATCTGTATTCCCTCGATATTCCCCTTAAAGAGGGTTTTTGCGTACTCTGGACTCACCCATGGCTTTGACCGCACTAAAGCTTCGGTGATTGCCCGGTCCTCCGAATGGGGGGCGCCCTCTTTGACAAAGTCTGACCAGGCCATTTGACGCTCAAACGGGGTGTTTCCAAGCCCCCAAAACCGCGGATGGTCTTGTAACCAGGCTTCGGGCTTGCCGCCGATGTGACTGACGTAACTCGTCCAAGGCCAGTCGGCGGGCCGCGATTCGAGTCCGCTACGAACTGGATTGAGCTCAATGTAACGCTGACAACGCAGAAGGTAGTCGGGGTCAATTAAGGATGAGCGATAACGGCCCTCCCAGATTGTTCCAGTACGCCCATGCTTTTGATTAAAGAATTGCGCATAGCGCCGCCCTAAGGATTGCATTAATTTCGCTAGCGACTGAGGCTCTTTGGGGCTAAGGAGTAAATGCACATGATTGGGCATCAGCGCGTAAGCATGAACTGCCGCCGAAAATTGATTGGCAGCGGTGCGAAGCCAATCGAGGTAAATGGCGAAGTCTGCCGGCTCGTGAAACAGGGTCTCGCGATTGTTTCCGCGCACCAACACATGCATTGCCTGACCCGGAATAACAATGCGCGCCTGGCGAGCCATTACGCCAGTGTCCTTAGTTAACCGTACTCAAACCACCCGGCGGGGCAAAGTCAGGAATAAACCAATCCCCACCGGACTGTACTACGCCCGCAGGAACAAGCCTAGATTGTTCAGGCCTCCCCTTTAAAGCAGTTGCCATAAATGAAGTCCATACGGGCAGCGCCAATCCACCACCCGTTTCGCGATCACCAAGGCTGCGCGGCCGATCAAAGCCAATCCATGCTACAGCAACCACATCCGAGTTGTAGCCTGCAAACCAGGCATCATGCGAGTCATTCGTAGTTCCGGTCTTGCCAGCCAAATCAGTACGTCCTAATTTGCCTCTTGTACTGGCCGCTGTTCCTGTCTTCGTTACTTCTTGCAACATGCTATCCATGACAAAGGCCGTGCGTGCGTCGAGTACTCGGGTCGCATCAACACTAGCGCGCACGGGCTGGGCCTCAAAGAGTACGGCTCCCTTGGAATCAACCATCTTACTTATCAGGAAGGGATCCACGCGGTATCCGCCATTGGCGAACACACTATATGCTGTTGCCATTTGTAAGGGTGTGACCGATCCAGCACCTAACGCCATTGTTAAATAGGGTGGGTGTTTCTCTGGCTCAAACCCAAAACGCTGAATGAAATCTTGTGCATACGATGGGCCAATTTTGCGTATCACTCGCACCGACACTAAGTTTTTTGACTTAGCGAGTGCGGTTCGCAGAGGCATAAAACCGTCGAACTTACCATCGTAGTTTTTTGGCTCCCATGCTTGACTGCCAGTCTCCAAGCTGCCAATGGACAAAGGCGCATCATTGACTGATGTGCTCGGCGTAAATCCTTTTTCAATTGCGGCAGCGTATATGAAAGGCTTAAAAGCAGAGCCGGGTTGACGTTGCGCTTGGGTGACGTGATTGAATTGGTTGCGACGAAAATCAAACCCACCAACTAAAGAGAGAATCGCACCACTCTCCGGATCTAAAGCAACAAACGCTGCCTCGACTTGCGGTAGCTGCGCTAACTTCCAGATACCACTGTCGGAAAGAAGGCGGACTACCGCGCCAGGACGTAATCGTTTTTTAGGTTGTGAACTATCGGTTAATGATGCCGATGCTAACTTTAAACCGTCGCCCTTAATGGAGATCACATCGCCTGTTGCAATCATGACCTGCAACTCTTTTGGCTTCACTTCCAAAACGATGCCTGATTGCAACTCATCTAACGGGGGGTAATCGAGCAAGGCTATGTCGATTGCGCGCTGCCGCTTCAGTTCATCTTCAGGTAAATCAATAAAGCCCTCTGGGCCACGGTAAGCGTGCCGTAAGTCATAATCAAAAATACCACGGCGCACCGCTGCATAGGCTGCATCCTGATCCGCTTTAAGCAGGGTGGTATAGACGCTTAAGCCTTGTGAGTAAATGGCTTCGCCATATTGACTAAACAATAATTGACGCACCATCTCTGCAGCAAAGTCTGCACGTGTCGAGAACTCATTACCAAGGCCGCGCACTCGTAACTGCTCTGCCATTGCCACCTGATATTGCTCCGGTGTAATGTAGGCTAAATCACGCATACGCTGCAAAATGTATTCTTGACGAATCTTGGCGCGTCGGAAATTACTAACCGGGTTATATGCTGAAGGCGCTTTGGGTAAGCCGGCTAACATGGCAGATTCTGCAATGGTCAAACTTTTCAGGTCTTTACCAAAGTAAATTTGCGCTGCGCTTGAAAATCCATATGCCCGTTGACCCAAGAAAATCTGGTTCATGTAAATTTCTAGAATCTTATCTTTCGATAATTTAGATTCAATCTCCCAGGCGAGCAATACTTCATAAATTTTTCGGCTAAATGTTTTTTCATTGCCTAAAAAGAAATTGCGTGCCACCTGCATGGTGATGGTAGATGCGCCCTGAGAAAGGCGGCCGCGTAAATTCGCTAAGCTTGCCCGCAAAACACCCAAATAGTCGACGCCGCCATGGGAGTAAAAGCGATCGTCTTCAATTGCCAATACCGCATTGCGCATCTGCAAGGGAATCTCGGACAAAGGAACTACCGTGCGGCGCTCTTCACCGAACTCGCCAATTAAAACTTTATCGGCCGTAAAAACACGCAGCGGCTCTTTCGGTTTGTAGTCGACCAAGGCCGATATTGGGGGCAAATTCGGAATTGCGATAATGAATGCATAGGCAATCAACATCGTTACCATCACCCCGCCCGCTAAAGCAAAGACCAGCAAGGCCTTAATCAGTGGCCCACGAATAGTGCTCGATAGCGACACATTATCAGGGTGCGGACGGTAAGACCGACCGTCAGGCGAGCGCTTGAGCGATGGCTTGACTGGTGGCTTGTCTTTAGGGGAGATCGCCATATGGGGATTATATGTCGGCCGCTTATCCCTCTGTAAATCATATTTAGCCGACACAAGTGCTGCCTTTTCCCGATAGCGCATGCGTGTGCAATCAGCAAAAATCATGGCGTGCCGAAACGATCCATTTCCCCCGCCTCTTTTGATGCCATTTTGAGTGAATTAGGAGACGATCCCGCTATCGGTCATCCCTCCCGCAGCTCTACTTCCATACCTGAGAACCAAAACATGAATCACCATTCCTATGAAGCGGAAGCCCATCGCCTTTCCGAGCAGTTTCCGCAACATAAAACCCGCAAAGACGACCCCATGCCGGGTATATCTAGTCCCCTGATACAAAAGCTCCAGCACGGCATGCTCTTTCAGGAAAAGTCCCTTTGGCTTGCAATGGCCATCTGCATGGCGGCTGCCACAGTACTGAATAGTTACTGGTTATTTGAATTACGCGCATCCCAAAGCATGCAGCCGGTTACAGCTGGTGAATCAGGGCAGACTGTCGATCAAATCAAGACGCTTGTTCTAAGCCTCAAGGACCAACTTGAAGATAGTCATGAGGTGCTGTTAACCGAATTGGAATCACTAGAAAGCATGGTTTTGCAAAATTCCAATTCAACTCGGGCGCGCAACGCCCAAAGTACGCAAGTCCCAAAAATTAGCCCTGCCGAGCAGGCCCTTAAGCGATGGCGCTACTTGGGTATGAGTAACTCCAGTTCGGGCATCAGCGGTCTTTTTCATACAGGGAATGGCGTACAGCACATTCCCCTTAATAACCCCGCAGTAGAGGGCTGGCGCCTTTCCTCGGTTACGCGCGAGCTGGCAACACTCACATCCAATGATGGCAAGACTATCGCCATTTCGGTTAGCAAGGAGTAATGCATGGGATTGCTATATTGCCTCCTTTTATTTCTGGTCATTGTAGTTAACCCGCTTAATGGGGCGCATGCGGTTTCCGGCAACCGGGCAACGGCTGCAACGCCTCCAGTTCAGCAAAATACCATCAGCCTGCACTTTGCCAACATTGAGGTCAGCATGCTTTTGCACGAATTAGCGCGCCTTGGTGACACCAACTTTTTGCTTAGCGAGTCGATTCAAGGGCGGATGTCAGTCGACCTTAAAAATACGGCCTGGCACACCGCCTTACACTCCATTTTGGCTAGCAGGGGTTTAGGCATCATTCGGCAAGGCGATATTTACTGGATTGCTCCCCATGCCGAAATTCTGAGTTTTCAAAAGCACCGCAGAGACGATGCCGCATTGCCTTTTGGGGGTGACCACCTCAACAGTCCAAAGCAAATTTTGATTGAGGCCCGCATCGTCGAAGCGGACCACCGTTTTGCGCGTAACTTAGGTGCCAAGCTGGGATTGCAAGCCAAGGGCATTCGTGGTGAAGCCGATAACAATCTCATTAGCAATCTGGACTTGGGGGCTTCAGGCCTAAGTGGTTTTGATCCGAGCACCATGGCAGCCACCCTATTATCCAAGGGAGCAACGCGACTACTGCAGATGGAGCTGTCTGCATTGGAAAGCGATGGCCAGGGAAAGATATTGTCCAATCCGCGCATCATGACCGCGGACCAGGTAAAAGCCACGATTGAACAGGGTACCGAACTTCCATATCAAACGTCGAGTCAAACGGGCAGTAAATTGCAGTTCCGTAAAGCCAATTTACGCCTTGAGGTCATTCCCAAAATTCATCCCGACGAAAAGATTTCCATGTTGGTTTCCATCAACAAAGATACGGTCGGCATGAAAACCGAACAAGGGTATGCCATTGACACAAAAAATCTGAGCTCGGAAGTCACGGTTGAAAATGGTGGAACCGTGATTATTGGTGGCGTCTACCAAACCACGGAGCGCGAGGATATAGTCAAAGTCCCTTTATTGGGGGACATCCCCCTAATTGGGCACTTTTTTCAACATAAATCCACCTTGCGCGATAAAACCGAGCTATTGGTCTTCATAACTCCCACCATACTCGGTAAACCCTAATAAAATCATTGGGTGAATTCGTTAACAAAAAACATTTATCTTGTTGGCCTGATGGGCGCCGGTAAATCTACGGTGGGTAAATTATTGGCCCGTAAATTAGACCGTCGATTTATTGATGCCGATGCATTGATTGAAGAGCGCTGCGGCGTGAAAATACCCGTCATTTTTGAAATGGAGGGTGAGGCCGGTTTTCGTAAACGCGAGGCGCAAGCCATCAAGGAGGCAGTACAGGAAGAATCGATTGTTCTGGCTACGGGTGGTGGCGCCGTCATTCTTCCAGAGAATCGCGCCTTACTCAGTAGCCGAGGCACTGTGATTTATTTACATGCAGGCCCAACTGAGCTTTGGCACCGCACTAAAGGCGGCGAAGGACGCCCTCTTTTACAAACTGGGGATGCGCGGCAAACCCTAGAAAATTTATACCGGATACGCGATCCGCTCTACCGCGAAATCGCAGACCATGTTATTGAAACTGGCAAACCCAGTGTTAATCAGCTGGTCCATACATTACTGATGCAACTCGAACTCTCCACATGAAAACATTACACGTCGACTTAGCTAGCCGTAGCTATCCCATCTACATTGGCACTAATTTACTTGAGCAACCAGCTTTATTTGAGCCCCACCTCAAATCCAGCTCCACTGTTTTCATTGTGAGCAATACAACCGTTGCACCGCTGTATGCGAAAACGCTGATGAGCACCCTAAGCCAACTGGGTAAAACCGTTCGCTTACTGGAATTGCCGGATGGTGAGTCATATAAAGACTGGCAACACTTACAACTCATTTTTGATGAACTGCTGGCACATGGCGCTGATCGTCAAAGCATGATCATTGCACTCGGCGGCGGCGTAGTGGGCGATATGGCAGGCTTTGGCGCTGCTAGCTTCATGCGTGGCATTCGCTTTATACAAGTGCCTACCACCTTGCTTGCTCAAGTTGACTCGTCGGTTGGCGGCAAAACGGGCATCAATCATCCGTTAGGAAAGAATATGATTGGCGCCTTTCACCAACCAGTAGCGGTGATTGCCGATTTAAATACGCTCCGTACCCTGCCACCCCGCGAGCTCTCTGCTGGTCTGGCTGAGGTTATTAAACATGGTGCAATTGCCGATGCTGATTTTTTAGATTGGATCGAAGCCAATACCAGCGCCTTACTTGCATGCGATACCGATGCGATGGCCCACGCGGTTTTGCGCTCATGCGAAATTAAGTCTGCCGTTGTTTCTGCTGATGAGCGTGAAGGAGGAATCAGGGCCACTTTAAATTTTGGTCATACCTTCGGTCATGCCATTGAATCCGGGCTTGGGTATGGCGAGTGGCTACATGGCGAGGCGGTAGGCTGCGGCATGGTGATGGCAGCTGATCTCAGTGCCCGCTTAGGCCAAATTAGCAAAATTGATGCGGATCGACTTAAGCGAATCATTGCATCCATGCATTTACCCATCGCGCCCCCAAAACTAGGTAGTCAGCGATTTATGCAGTTAATGCAGGTCGATAAAAAGACAGAGGCAGGGCAAATTCGCTACATTACATTAGGGTCGATTGGCGCTGCGCGCATTCAGCAGGTGCCGGACGCCACTGTCATTGAAACCCTGCTTGCAACGGGCGCAGCTAAATAAACCGGTATTACTTATTTAAGTGCGATGGTTAGTGGCTGGCCTGCTTGCGCACTAGCAAACTCGGATAAATCACTGAGTAACTCACGGCCTGTTTTGGTGTCAAGCCATAGCGGCTTTGCCATGCTACCTGCCCAGCGGTAATGAAATCCGCCACACTTTGCGGCTACCCAGATTTCATGAAGGGGTGGCTGGGTGTTGACCACAATCACACTGCGATCACGAAACTGAATGGTAATAACATTGCCCCCCTGGCGCGACACATCGAGATCAAGGTCGAGGCGGTCATCGGCGGCCTCTAATGCTAGCTCGATCGACTGCAGTAGGTGCGCGCCCAACTGATGAAATTGCGAGTCATCAATTGCTTCCGCCGCTGAATTACTAGGCTTGGTATCAGGCTGCTGCATGCTATATTCAATCATTCGTAATAAAGATAACCATGATAGCCATTCTAATCAGAGCGCTGGGTATTGGACTTCTAATATCCCTCACGGGATGCGGGGTTAGGGGCCCCCTGTACTTGCCCACGGTACCACCTGCTCCCAATCCCCCAACTCAAGCTGAGCCCAAGGGCGTTCTATATCCGCCTAGTAGTCCAGCGAGTGCCAACCCACCAAAGCAATGACCGCCGACGCCCAATCTAATCCCCTACCCCATTTAGCCGGCTTTTCAGAGCGTGGCGGCCAGTGGTATGCCGAGGACGTTACCTTGGCGAGCCTAGCGCAGCAATACGGTACACCCCTCTACATTTACAGCAAGCGTGCAATTACAGAGGCCTATCAAGCCTATGATCGTGCCTGTGTAGACGCGGCTGGGAAGCGGCGTGCCCGCATCCACTTTGCAATGAAAGCGAATAGCAATTTAGCGGTCTTGGATTGCTTGAGAAGATTGGGGGCTGGCTTTGATTTAGTCAGCGGCGGCGAGCTGGCCCGCGCCCTAGCCATTGGTGCTGAGCCTTCGAGTCTCGTATTTGCTGGAGTAGGCAAATCTGCCACTGAAATTGCATCGGCACTGAAAGCAGGCGTTAAATGCATCAATGTGGAGTCGATTCCGGAGCTGCATCAAATCAATCGCATCGCTTCACAGCAGGGTTGCCGCGCGCCCATTTCCTTGCGCGTTAATCCCGATGTCGATGCACAAACACATCCCTATATTTCTACTGGCCTCAAAGACAATAAGTTTGGCATTGCTTACCATGAGGTTCTGAAAACCTATCGCGAGGCAGCGCTCTTATCGCACATCGACGTCGTCGGAATTGATTGCCACATTGGCTCGCAAATCACTAGCATCGCGCCTTACTTAGATGCCGTTGATAAAGTATTGGACTTGGTGGTTCAACTCAAAAAAGAGGGGATTGTGATTCACCACCTCGATTTAGGGGGTGGCCTTGGCATCGCTTACGGAGCCGAAACGCCACCCGACATTACTGAATTTACGAACGCCCTGCTGAATCACGTTGCCAAGCGCGGCTTTGCGCACTTGGATGTAGTCCTTGAGCCGGGCAGATCATTGGTTGGTAATGCGGGAGTTTTACTCACGCGTGTGGAGTACCTCAAACCCGGCGTGGAAAAGAATTTTTGTATCGTGGATGCTGCGATGACCGAATTAATGCGCCCTGCACTCTATGAGGCGTATCACGCGATTGTGCCGATTCAAGCAAAAGAGCTACCGCATCAGACCTATGATGTGGTTGGTCCGGTTTGCGAGTCGGGTGATTGGCTTGGTCGTGATCGCGCGCTTGCAATTGCGGAAGGGGATTATTTAGCGATCTTGTCTGCTGGTGCATACGGCTTTGTGATGTCTTCAAACTACAACACGCGGCCCCGCCCCGCTGAGATCATGGTGGACGGCGATAAAACCTATGTGATTCGTGATCGTGAAAATATCAGCGATCTATTCGCAGGTGAACGCACCCTGCCTTAAAACAAAAAACCCCGCACAGCATGCGGGGTTTGTCTTTAATGCAGGAAGCAGGTTTAGCGTAAACCAGCCATGTAATCTGAAACCGCTTTGATTTCTACATCCGATAGTTTTCCTGCAATTGCAGTCATCTGCGCATTATTTTTACGTGTGCCATCGCGGAAGTAACCGAGTTGTGCCACTGAATAATCTGACCACTGACCACTCAAAAGTGGGTACTGGGCAGGGATACCAGCGCCGTTCGGACTATGGCATGCAGCGCACGCAGGGATGCCTTTTTCTGCAATACCGCCCGCATAAATTTGCTTACCCAATCCAATGGTCTCTTTGTTCTGAGCAACGCCCAAGGAAACCGTTTGCTTACTTAGATACGCGGCGATATTTGCCATGTCTTGTTCTGTTAAAGCGGCTGACATGCCAGCCATAATGGCATTTGCACGTGTGCCATCTTTGTAGTTTTTAAGTTGTTTAATGGTGTAAGCGCTGTGCTGACCAGCCAGCTTAGGCCATGCACCGGCTGCGCTCTTGCCTTCCGCACCATGGCAGCTTGCGCAGCCGATTACACCCCGCTGTGGGTCACCATTGGTATACAACTTCTCTCCAATTGCTGCATCGGGTTTGGCTGGCTTAGTAGCAGGGCCCGCAGCAATGCTAGAGGCGCTAAAGCCGAAACTGGTGGCCACCAAAAAGGCCATTACACCCGACCGAAAGCCGTTTAATTTGGAGATTTGAACAGATTGACGCATTATGTTTACCTTAACAAAAATTCCTAAGAGTGCATGGACAACGCCAATTTACCGACGCCCGCCATTTCTTCCACTATTTTCCGTGATTTTACAATAGCCTGCACACATGTCTAAACTCTTTCAAGCGCGTTTCGCTACCACCGTAAACGACATCCACTGCCTACCTGAGCTGGGACTGCGTGAGGTCGCCTTTGCTGGGCGGTCCAATGCGGGTAAATCCACCGCCATTAATGTCCTGTGCAATCAAAAAAGGCTGGCTTTTGCCAGCAAAACCCCCGGGCGGACCCAGCACATCAATTATTTTGGGGTTTTTGCCAAAGAGGACTTATTGGCTTATCTGGTGGACTTGCCGGGTTACGGCTATGCCGCCGTCAACCGAGAAACCAAATACCACTGGAACGGCCTTCTAAGCGACTATTTGCAGCAACGCAACCCCTTGGTTGGCCTAATCCAGATTGTCGACGCTAGGCGGGGCATTACCGACCTGGATGAGCAAATGATTCAGTGGTTTGTGCCCACCGGCAAACCGATTCATATCTTGCTGAGCAAGTGCGACAAACTGAACAAAAGTGAGTGCCGCCATGCCCTTGAGGCGGTTACCAAGCAATTACAGCAGTACGACCCAGACTTGGGTGACGGCGCTAAGGCATCTTCCCGATTAACAGCACAGCTATTTTCGAGTACAAAGCGGATAGGGCTGGAAGAAGCCGATAAACTGATTCTGAGTTGGCTGTTTCCTGAACCCCAAACTATTACTGCACCTTTAACTACCGACATACCCCATGAGCTCACTATTCCAGTTCCCCGCCCATAGACCCCGCCGGATGCGTCGCGATGATTGGTCGCGTCGCCTAATACAAGAAAATACGTTGTCTAGTAGTGATTTGATCTATCCGGTCTTTTTACTGGAAGGAACAAAGCAAACGGAAGCGGTCAAGTCCATGCCCGGTGTTAATCGGGTGTCACTCGATTTACTGTTACCTGTTGCACAAGAATGCGTCACTTTGGGCATCCCAGTACTTGCCCTGTTTCCAGTCATCAGTAGCCAACTTAAAACGCCAGATGGGCAAGAGGCGTTTAACCCCAATGGACTCGTTCCGACTGCGGTGCGCGAGCTAAAAAAACACTTCCCTACTTTGGGCATCATGACCGATGTCGCACTCGATCCCTATACCAGCCACGGTCAAGATGGTGTCTTGGATGATGCCGGCCGGATTCTGAATGACGAAACTACCGCGATCCTCGTAAAGCAGGCTGTGATGCATGCCAGTAGCGGAGTTGATATCGTGGCACCCTCAGACATGATGGACGGCCGGATTGGTGCGATTCGTGCTGCACTTGAAAAGAGTCAGCTGATCCACACCCGCATCATGGCCTACTCAGCCAAATATGCATCGGCATTTTATGGCCCATTTCGGGATGCAGTAGGTTCAGCCCAAAACCTCGGCAAAGCTGATAAAAAGACTTATCAAATGGATGTCGCCAATAGCGATGAAGCTTTACGTGAACTGGCACTCGATATCAGTGAAGGTGCCGATATGGTGATGGTCAAACCCGGCATGCCCTACCTTGATATTGTGCGCAGAGCCAAAGATACGTTCGCTTACCCCACCTTTGCTTATCAAGTCAGCGGGGAATATGCCATGCTAAAGGCGGCAGCGCAGAATGGCTGGCTTGATCATGATGCTGTCATGATGGAATCGCTAATGGCATTTAAGCGTGCCGGCGCTGATGGGATATTGACTTACTTTGCGCTCGAAGCTGCGCGCCTTCTCAAAGCAAATCCCTAGGCAGTCGTCTTACTTGCTTAGGGCGCAGCAGCGTTCAAACGCAGCAAGAAACGATCCGGCGGCATGAATCCCACTACGCGCTGATTGTTCTGCTCCTCACCTGCGGGATTAAACAACAGAATACCGGGTGGACCAAATAAGCCAAAGCGTTTTAACAAGGCCTGGTGAGCAGCGGTGTTGCTGGTGACGTCGGCCTGTACCAAAACAAATTCCTGCATTTTTTTTGCTACCGCTGGATTAGCAAAAGTCTTGATTTCCATTTCTTTGCAGCTAATGCACCAGTCGGCATAAAAATCGAGTAGCAATGGTTTGCCTGTACGCTTGGCTTCATCAAAGAATGGCTGTAAGGCCTCGATTGAGCCGATGACCTTAAAGTTCAATGCACCAAGCTGCTTTTCAGATCGTGCCAATTCACCACTATTACTACTTGATGAATTGGTATTGCCAAGCAGAATCGGCGACACAATCCATGCGGCCAGCACGATCAGCATAATGCCCAATACGCGCTGAAGACCAATCATCCATTTGCCTGTAGTTGGTATCAGCATGCGCGCTTCTACAGCAATGAAAAAGAGTGGAAGACCCATGCCCAGCGCCATTACAAATAGCAATCCACCGCCTAAACTCATGGATCCGGTATGCGCTATAAAACCCAGCACGCCAGCTAGCGGTGCAGTGATACATGGACTAGCCACCAAGGTAGATACGCCCCCCAAAATAAAAGCACCCGTGATACTTCCGCCTTTTTGTCGACCGGCAATCCGATCAATATGCCTATGCCAAGACTGGGGGAGGCTCAGCCCATAAAAACCAAATAGACTTCCAGCAAGCACCAAAAGCAATATCGCAAAAGCAATTAATACGACGGGATTTTGTAAGGCTTGCTGAGCGCCACTGCCCAATGCCGCCATCAATACTCCGGCTAGCGCATACATGAGCGCCATCCCTAAAATATATGCTGCTGCAAGCACGGCTGCGCGGGACTTCTTAATTGGTTTACTGCCTTGTGTACCAAAAACAATGCTCGACAAAATGGGTAGCATTGGCAATACACAGGGCGTAAAAGCCAATGCCAGCCCAAGCACGAAGAAAGCAATGAATAAATAAGTGGTTGGTGTTTCTTCTAAAAATCTACTAATGGCACTCACATCATCACGCTGCTGCCACAAGCCCATAAAACGATCCGTAACACTTTGCTGTTGATTGCTAGCGGCGCTGCTAGCACTCGAGATTAATTCATCTGGCATGGGCATGACTTGTACGCCTGGTGCAGCGATATTGAATTTCAAGGTGGTGGGTGGGTAGCAAATTCCGCCATCGGCACAGCCTTGTAAATCGACTTCAACCTGAATTCCCTGCCCTTTTTCTGCCAATGCATTCCCGCTCGGTAGAGTCAATACAAGCTCAATTGGGTACCGATAAATCGGCATATTTTTCTGAAAGGTCTCATCAAACTTCACTTCAGCTTTAGGCAATATTGCTGTCAAGGTTTGACTTGCCCCATCAGCCTTTATCAACCGAAACTGGAGGGCCTCTTGGTAGAGGTAGTATCCCTGTGCAGTTAAAAATTTGACTTGCAGTTCTGTCTTATTTTCAAGCCAGCTGACGGTTACTGGAAATGCTTTATCGGGGTGCAGAAATGCTTTTTGGGCACTGGCAGGCAGCATCAATAGGAAGCTTGCTGCTATCGCAATCGCAGACAATAGCCACGCATTGATTCGGGAATGGACTTGGAAAAGCATTATCTAATTGGGCGCAACTGTTGTCTCTGCAATAACCCATCTAGCATAGTCTGTATGGCTATGGTCAATTGGCTGAGCAATAATTTCAGGAACATCGTAGGGGTGATTTTGCTTGATAAAGGCTGAAATCGCAGACCACTGCGCAGCGGTGGTTTTTGCCACCAATACCACCTCTTGCTCCTCGCAAATGCGCCCTTCCCATCGGTAAATGGATTGCACGCCTGTCTGTATTTGCACGCAGGCCGCTAGATGACTATCAACTAAGCGCCTTGCTAATGCCTTGGCGGCACCCTGATTTGGAAGGCTTGTCATCACCAATAGCAATTCAGTCATTGCAAGAATCCATTGTTCGCTGTCTGATTTATAGATTGGGCTTATTAACAAAGCAAAAAGCCAGACCGAAGCCTGGCTTTTGACTATACCCCAAAGACTTAAGCTGCGTCAGCTTCGACTGCAGTCTCTTCGACTTCTGGGCGATCCATCAGCTCAACCAATGCCATTGGCGCATTATCGCCATGACGAAAGCCAAACTTCAAAATGCGTAAATAACCGCCTGGACGTGTTGCGTAACGTGGGCCAAGTTCGGTAAAGAGCTTGGTAACGATATCGCGATCGCGTGTGCGATTAAAAGCCAAGCGGCGGTTTGCCAAATTGTCTTTTTTGCCCAGGGTGATTAAAGGCTCAACAACCATGCGCAATTCTTTTGCTTTTGGCAAAGTGGTTTTAATCACTTCATGCTCTAAAAGCGAATTAGACATATTGCGCAACATCGCCAAACGATGGGATGAAGTTCTGTTGAGTTTGCGTAAGCCGTTTCCGTGACGCATGGTGCTTCCTTTCTAATTATTTCTCGAGGCTAGCGGGTGGCCAGCTCTCAAGTTTCATGCCAAGACTCAAGCCACGGGCTGCCAATACATCCTTAATTTCATTCAAGGACTTGCGACCCAAGTTAGGCGTCTTTAACAATTCATTTTCGGTACGTTGGATCAAATCACCAATGTAATAAATATTCTCAGCCTTCAAGCAGTTGGCCGAGCGCACTGTCAACTCAAGATCATCGACTGGACGCATCAACATTGGATCAACTGTCGATGAACGGCTTGGAGCCAAATCGCCCATGACTTCGCTGCTTTCGAGTGCAGCAAATACAACCAGTTGATCAACCAAAATGCTCGCAGCTTGACGAATTGATTCTTCTGGCGATAACACGCCGTTGGTTTCAATGGTCATGACCAAACGATCTAAGTCAGTACGTTGCTCAACGCGAGCGGACTCTACTGCATAGCTTACGCGCGAAACTGGACTGAACGATGCATCCAACACAATGCGGCCGATTAACTTGGTCGCTTCATCGTGGTACTGGCGCATGTTGCCTGGAACATATCCACGACCCTTTTCAACTTTAATCTGCATATCGAGCTTGCCGCCTGCTGATAAATGCGCAATCACGTGGTCTGGGTTAATAATCTCAACGTCATGCGGCAAATCAATGTCCTTAGCAGTAACAACGCCAGGACCTTCTTTGCGCAAATTAATCGTAACTTCATCGCGTGACTGGAGCTTAAATACGACGCCCTTCAAGTTCAACAATAAGTTAACAACGTCTTCTTGGACGCCATCCAGAGTGGAATACTCATGAACAACGCCAGCGATAGCAACTTCTGTAGGAGCAAAACCAACCATGGATGACAGCAATACACGGCGTAAAGCATTACCTAAAGTGTGGCCATAGCCACGCTCAAACGGCTCCATTACAACCTTTGCTTGATTTGCTGTAATTGCTTCAACAGAAATAATTTTTGGCTTGAGCAAATTTGTTTGCATATTTTCTTCCTTAGAGTGCCTAATTAGCGCGAAT
>JBIPON010000230.1:0-3070 GCA_044379065.1 Polynucleobacter sp.
CTGGGCGTGTATGCCCTGGCTTCTTGGGTTTTGCCTGGGTTGTTGCAGCAGCTGAGTGGACAGGCCACGGACAACGCCATGGCGCGCATGGGCGCCTTGGGCGGCTGCGGCAGCCGCCAGGTGCTCTGGTCCAATGTGCTGCACTTGGTGGCGCAAAAACCGCTGGGCGGCTGGGGCTGGGACCAGCTGCGCTATGCGCACTACATCACCGAATACCCATCAGAACGCTTTTGCGACATGTTGGGCAACGCCCATAACCTGCCTTTGCACATCGCGTTTGTTTGGGGCGTGCCCGCCGCCTTGGCAGGCATGCTGGGCGTGTTGGTGTGGGGCATTCGTGCCAGGCCGTGGCGCTACAAAAGTGCAGGGCATCAGCTGGCGTGGGGGTTGCTCGGTGTTCTGGCTCTGCACAGTTTGCTGGAGTACCCGCTCTGGTACGGTCCCTTTCAGGTGGCCTTGCTGCTTTGTCTGTGGCTCATGGGAGGGCGGGTTTGGCAAGTTTTCCAAGACAGGGCTCGCACCACCGGAG
Organism: Polynucleobacter sp.; assembly: GCA_044379065.1. Classification (GTDB taxonomy): domain Bacteria; phylum Pseudomonadota; class Gammaproteobacteria; order Burkholderiales; family Burkholderiaceae; genus Polynucleobacter. The sequence continues at coordinate 530 of JBIPON010000230.1, forward strand.
TGGGCCTGGCTTTGCTGGGCATTTTGGCCTTCATTGCCTACGACCATGCGCAAGTTCAACAGATTTATTGGCCAGCAGCACAACGCTACAGCGTCTGGCGTGACCAAGCGTCGCAAGTGGCGCAACGTGCCTGGTTGTTTCGCGCCACGGCCTTGTTTGCGCAGGTCACCATCACGCCGGTGCATGAAGGCAATGCCCGCGCCATGCTGGAGGACAGTTTGCGGGCCATGCACACTTCGCCCGAGCCGCGCGTGATTGAAAAACTGCTCGACAGTGCCCAGCTGCTGGGCGAAGACGCTTTGTATGAGACGCACAAAGAGCATTTTCATCGGGTTTATCCTCAAGCCTATCTTGCTTGGGTCCACCATCGCCAACCTTGAACAGCACGACAGAGCAAGATCAAATTTCTAAAAATTACCCAATTGGTGCATTGCATAAACCGACATATTTGATAAATTAGAGATAAATGAAATCAGTAGTGTCCGGTTAAAAAGTGAACAAATTCAACTGCTTAGCGCAGTCAGGTGGTTCGGTTGTGTAGGCATCTGTCTGCAAGGCGCATGAAATCGACGTTTTCTCGAAAACAGACACCGACAAAATCTGTAGAAAAGTGTAGAGCGAGGCCTTCAATTGCAACTCCTTCTTGACAATGGCAATCAGCACGTAAGTGGCCACGGCGCTCCAAATTTGCGTCTTGACTGCGTTCTCGCTGGTGCCCAAAAACTTCTTGATGCGCAGATGCTGCTTGATCCATTTGAAGAACAACTCGACCTGCCAACGGTTCTTGTACAGGGCTGTGATGGTCAACGCGGGCAGTGTCATGTTGTTGGTCAGAAAGACCAGCACCTTTCCCGTCTGCGGGTCCTTGAACTTGATGCGCCGCAAGTGCTCGGGGTAGTCCTTGCTGGCGTATTGCCCATTGAGCGCAATGGTCTGATCGCAGACAAGGCCCGTGGTTCTGTCTACAGGTGCGGTGTACACACGCCGGGCGTTCATATTGCTTTTGGCACGGGTTACGAAGAAGGCGGCGCACTGGTGCATGCTGTACAGGCGAGAGAAGTCCAGATAGCCCCTGTCCATGATGTAGAAAGCGCCCGCCTCGATGGGCAGCATGTCCAGCACGTGTACATCGTGCATTTTGCCGTCGCTGATGTGGATGAAGGCGGGAATAGCGCCGCGCAAGTCCAGCAAGGTGTGCATCTTCACAGCGGCCTTGGTGGAGCGAAACGGTGCCCAGTCGAACAAACCCAGACACAGGTCGATGGTGGTGGAGTCCAAGGCGTAGACGGTGGCATCCAAATCCACGCCCATGGGTTCTTGCGCATACAGTCTGCGGGCTCGGTCGATCAATCGCATCGCCAGAGCATGGTAAATGCGCCAGTCGCGAGAGTTCAAGGCATCGGCCAGCGTCGAGCGGGCAGGAATGTGGCGCATGCCCATGTGAAAAAGTTTGGACTGATTGGCCGTCAAACACGCTTCGATGTCGCGCAAAGACTCCCGCCAGGTCAGTTGTGCAAACGCCATGATGCGAAACAACTCGGTACAACTGAGTGTGCGCACCCCGGCATCGCCGCGATGGCGCTCGATGATGCGGCCAAAGGTCTTCCAAGGCACAAAGTCCATGACCTGTGCGAACAAGGTTTTGCCTGCGTTCATGAGCATCTCCAAGTGATTGAACCCTTGGAGCATGCCTAGTGCGCAAAATCAAATTCAAATCGTGGACACCCATGAAACCTCTGAAACCCTTGCCATTACTCGCTTGCAGCGAGTTGGCTATCAAATAAACCGGACACTACTGAAATGAAATATTAGTACTTTAATGAAAAAACACCTTGGACATATTTTTTTGGTGGACGACAACCCCGACATGCGCTTTTATCTGAGCGACATGTTGATCCTGCTCGGGTACACGGTCAACAGTTATGACAATGCCACTGCATTTCTTGAACAATCGATGGACATATCGCCCGCCGTGGTCTTGCTGGACATGCGCATGCCTGGCCTGAATGGGCTGGAGTTGCAAGCCAAGCTGGATGCTCTGGGTCGCAAAACACCCATCGTGTTCATCAGCGGTGAAAGTAACAAGGACGAAATCATCGAAGCGTTCCGACTCGGCGCGGTCGATTTCCTGCTCAAACCCTTCAATCGGGAAAAACTGTGCCAAGTGGTGGACAAGGCCCTGGACATGGACCGACAGCGCAACCAAGAGTTCATCAACACCGATGCCTTGAGGCGTTCCTTCGCCACGCTGTCCACCCGTGAGCAGGAAATCTTCGTGCTCATTGTGCAGGGCTTGACCAACAAAGGAATAGCCGAAATCACCGGCATCCAGCCGGGTACCGCCAAGAAACACCGGTCCACCATTTACCAAAAGTTCGGAATCAGCACGAGCGCAGAACTCATCAGCCAGTGCAAGGGTGTCGAATTGAGCAAACTCACGCAAGTGCAAACCTTGATGGAGCAATGATCGGGCAAGGTTAAAATCACGTTCTTACCCAAGGAGCGTTGCAGCCCGCCGCCGACAAGGCGCAGCAGGTCAGG
>JBIPON010000055.1:0-9842 GCA_044379065.1 Polynucleobacter sp.
GGGGTTGCAAAAGAAACAGAGTATCTGGTTTTAAATCCTGCGCTCTATGAGCCAATCCGGCAACGCATGGTTCTGATGAAAAACGCACCGCAGGATGCGGTTGCACTCTATCAGTTTATGCAATCACCAAAAGCGCAGGCCGTATTGCGAAAATTTGGCTATCAAATGCCCTAAGCTTCTTACAGCATCGAGCCATGCTAACGGTAAGGCGTTACTTTATCGGCCTTAATAACATAAGCACTTGTACCGGCCTCCGAGAAGGTACGCTCTTCTCCAAGGGTTCCCTCTACCCAAATGGCATCCATCGTTCGGGTTCGGGTACCTTTGGGAGGAGCAACCAGAATAATTTGATTAGCTGGGGGTGGCGGTGAATGCACACAAGCACCAAAGTACGGCACGATCAAAAAGTCACTGCTTTGCATCCGCTCTGCATCAAGCGGCACAACATAACCCGGAATGCGTACTTTTTTACCAATCATGCTTTTGACGATGGGGGCGCTATCCCAGGTTTTCTTTAACTTGGCGTAAGCCTGTTCTGCCTTTGGATCGCCGTCCTCTGAATTCGCAAAGCGCCGCATCCGCGCCAACTCCAAGATCACCTGCTTGCGCCAGCCGTCAGGTATTAATTCTTCCCAATCAATTTCTTTATAGGTATTCGCTAGAGCGCGCAATGGATGCATCAGGCCAGCAGAAAACCCTGCAGTTAATAAAAGGCAGCGGCGTAAAAAGAGTCGTCTCATGGCGATGGTGGGTTTAATCCATCATGCAATGCCATTTTGTAGGCCTTTGCTGCTGGAATGGTTGCAAACAATAAAACGGTACATAAAACAATCAACAGCGATAATAAGTCGGCCGCATTGGGAAGTCCAACTGACGATACCACTCCCCACTCGGTACGCAATTGATCTGCATAGACCGCAATCAAGGCTTGCAAAAGACCCCAGCCGGCCAGAATACCAACCACACAAACCAAGAAAGCCTCCATCAAAATAAAAAAGAGGATCTGCGGGGGCTTAGCGCCAATGGCGCGCAGAATAGCCAACTCACGGCGCCGGTTATCAAGAGCAATTAACAAGGTTGCCGTAATACCCAAAATGGTGGTGAGCAAAACCCCATAGGCAATCAGAATAAGGGCATTTTCTGCTACCTCCATAGTGGACCATAAGTCATCGAGAGCAACCCCCGGCATAACCGCCATCAGATTGGCATTTTTTAAATCATCAATTTGGCGGCGCACAGAAAAAATACTGCCACGACTCTTTAATCCAATAAAAAAGGCATTCACTCGCGAATTGGGATCGAGCTTAGCAAACTGCAATTGACTGCCATCTTGAACATCATGCAAGGAATCGAATGCTTGGGTCGATATGTATAAAGCCTGATCAATCGGCGTGCCAGTTGGCGCCAAAATACCAACGACTTTAAATGGCGAATCGCTATGGTCTTTTTTAGGCCCACTGCCCGACCCATGGGCAATCGCAATTTGATTAGACAGCGTCAGTCCTAGACTCTTGGCCACCCTTGAGCCGATTACCACATCAAACAATTCTGGATTAGTCAGCGCTTTACCCGTTTGGATTACCAAGGGACGCCCCTGGGCTTTCACCTTCTCAAAAAATAAAGTATTGGTTCCTACTACCGGATAGTTACGGTAACTATCTCCTAGCTGAATCGGCACAATCCAATCCACCGCAGTAATAGCAGCAACATCCTTCTCAAGGCGAGCCGGAATCGTATTGGTGGGTTTACCAAGATGAAAAACGCTATACAAAATCAACTCGGCGGGACTTCCTTTTGATCCAAGCACTAAATCGACACCGCTAATGGCATTAGAAAAACTCGTTTTAGCATCGTCTCGAATCTTTAATACGCCGAGCAAAATCGCTACCGAGATAGCGGTAGACAAAACCATGATCAATAAAGCCCCTTTACGAGCAAGGGCGCTTTGTATGGCGAGGCGCAGCCAAATCATGATTGACCCATCTCGGCAAGCTGCAATTGCCGATCAAAATACGGGGATAGCCGTGGATCGTGACTGACCATCAGTAAGGCTGTCTGCTGTTCGTTTGCCAAGGCAAAAAAGAGCTTTAGCAATTGCGCTTGATTTGCTTCGTCCAAAGCCGAAGTAGGCTCATCGGCAATCACAATGGATGGCTTACCCAAAAATGCGCGTGCAGCAGCGACCCGTTGCTGCTGACCAATCGACAGGCGGTGTGCTGCTTGGTTTTCTAAATCAGCAGACAAGCCTAGGTGGTTCATGTAATAGCGCAAGGCGTGGTCCAAGCTACCAAATTGGGCGAGCGCCGCTGCCTTGCGTTTAGCAAACAAGTGAGCAGGCAATAAAATGTTGTCGCGCACACTTAGGTAAGGCAATAAATTGAATTGCTGAAAGATAAAACCCATCTGCTCGCCGCGCAATTGATCTTTAGCGGATGCACTTAAGTCATGAATGCGTTTGTCATGGATCCAGATCGCGCCGGAGCTGGGCCCTACCACCCCAGCTAATAAATTGAGTAAGGTACTTTTGCCACAGCCGCTAGGCCCGGTGATTAATAGTTTCTGGCCAGGGTAAAGCTCAAAGGAAACATTGGTATACAGGGGCTTTTGCTTTGGCCAAGCAAATGCCAGATCTACTGCCCGTATGGGAGTCGAAGATTGCAATCCCGTCAATTGAATGAAACCGTGCTGGATTTAGTGCTAGCCGTACTGGATTTTTGGCCACTGGGGCCAACGATCTCCACTCGCACTTCTTTTAAGTACTTTGTGTCTTTGAAAAGATGAATGGTCATTTGCTTCAGGGCGGCAGGCTTAGCGCAAGTAAACTCCAGCTGGTAATGCAAATCAGCATGTTTGTTGGCAGCATCACGAACAATTTTATTCTCCAGAATGGTTGGTTTGCATTCTGCATCCGCGTTCATACTAAAGAGTGTGGCAGGACTCAATAAGCGCTGATTTAGAGCGGCAATTGCATCGGTTTCTGCCTGGTTTTTGGGTGGGCGCTCAAATCCGACCAAGGCTTGTAAGGGCGACGTAAAACGGCTGAGGATGCGATTTTTATCCAGCGTGATTTCTAGATTCCCTTTGCCATGCTCATGCGCATGGCTGTGCTTTTGCTGTGCAAGCGCCAAAGAAGTCGCCGCTACCGAGACCAATACGCAGCAGAGGATAGAAATCCCTTTACGAACAATCATTACATCTCCCATGGACGTTAAATGAAATTTCAAACGCAGCGTCACCCTTGCGCTTGAGTTGATTACTAAATTGCTCCAATAGTGTGACTAGTGGGGAGGATCGGGGCAGGTTGAAATGCTGATGGCACGATTCGCATTCAAACAAATCATTTAACTGATCGCGCTCGCCGGTATAACGCCACACTCGATCCGAGCCCAATACCTTGTCGATCAGCTTAACGTGGCTCAGTCGATCCAAAATACGATACAGGGTGACCGAATCCACTACGCTGGCTGGTTTTTGCTGACTGAGGGAATACTGCAGATCGTCATGAGAGACAGGAACATCCATGCCATGGATGGTTTTGAGAACCGATACAGCAGCCCGAGTAGCGCGCAGGCCCTTAGCGCGGATCAATTCCCCCCATTCCGAATCGGCTGTAATTGGATTGCGTGGCAAGGGCATAGAGTTAGTCTTAATGCAAGTTAGTTACGATAGACGCTGGTATCATATCGCAATTAAGTTGCATTAACAAGACCTGAAGACTGACCTAAACTAACCATAACAAAGGCATGCCGATGCAGCACAATCCAGAAAAGCGTCTTCCGGTTACCGTTTTATCGGGTTTTTTGGGTGCGGGTAAAACTACCCTACTCAATCGAATCCTAGCTAATCGAGAGGGACTCAAGGTTGCCGTCATCGTGAATGACATGAGCGAGCTCAACATTGATGCCTCCCTCATTAGTAAAGGCACTAACAATGCAGGCGCAGCCCTCTCTCGAACCGATGAAAAATTAGTTGAGATGAGCAACGGCTGTATTTGCTGCACGCTTCGCGAAGACTTGCTTATCGAGGTGCGCAAGTTAGCTCAAGAAAATCGATTTGACTATCTCCTGATTGAGTCCACCGGCATTGGAGAGCCGATGCCCGTTGCCGCGACTTTTGATTTTGAAGATGAGGAAGGAAGCTCACTAAGCGAAGTTGCCAATCTAGATACGATGGTGACCGTGGTTGATGCTGTTAACCTGTTTAAGGACTACCATTCTGAAGACCTACTAGCCGATCGCGGAACCATTGCCGATGAAACCGATAACCGCAGTTTAGCTAGTCTGCTAACGGAGCAAATTGAATTTGCTAACGTCATCGTCATCAGCAAAATTGATTTAGTGGATGAGCAAGCGCTCGCAAAGGTAACGGCCGTAGTGAAAGCCCTCAATCCAAGCGCAAACGTAATCTACGCCAAGCAGGGAGACGTTCCCCTGAAATCCATTTTAGGAACCCAGTTGTTTGATTTTGAAGAAGCCAGTGCGATGCCGGGCTGGGTCCGCGAGCTGGAAGGACAGCATACCCCCGAAACTGAGGAGTATGGCATCCAGAGTTTTATTTACACCTCGCGTGAACCGCTCGATCCAGTTCGATTTGCGGCCTTCTTAGAGCTGCCATTGAACGGTGTTCTGCGCGCCAAAGGCTATATTTGGTTAGCCAGTCGTCCTGAATGGGCCATTGCATATTCAAGGTCCGGCAACATTGCTAATGTAGAGCCAGCGGGCTACTGGTGGGCCGCAACCGAGCGTGCGGATTGGCCAGATAAAAATGATCCCGAGTATGCGGACATACTAGAAAGCTGGGAAGAGCCTTATGGTGATCGCGTCAATGAAATTGTTTTTATTGGCCAGCACCTTGATCGCCCAGCAATTGAGTCAATCCTCAAGGCATGCGAGCTTACTGCTGCTGAAAAAGCCCTACCGCAATCCCACTGGAGCTCGGTCGAAGACCCCTTTCCAATTTGGGACAGCATCGAAAACTAAAGCGGCTTACCGCAGTGGCCTAAAACTCGGAACTTGATTGCCCTTGGCGTACATGCACTGCTGATAGGCAATGTTGTATTGGGTTTGCGCCTGATCTTCTTTGTTCGATGCGCCCATTGCGCCCATCGCCGAGCCGCCCAAAAGACCAATACCTGCTCCCGTTCCAATATTCTGACTGCTTCCCCCTTGAATTACCGCTCCGGCAGCGGCGCCAATCGCAGCACCAATCAATGCGCTGGTAGCGCCCTGCTTCAGCGCGGCGTTAGAGGTATCTTCTACTGCCTTTGCCGCAAAGGTCCTGCACTCTTGATCTTCTTTTTGAAACACATCAAATGGCTTACCCTCCCTCGGCATCACGGTAACCGTTGGACCGGTTGGAGCCGATGCACAGGCTGCTAAGGTCAGTATGAGTGCAAATGGAACAAGAAAACGGGTCATAGTGGGTCTTTCAAATAAAACAGTAGGAATAGTAGCTAATTAGTACGGGCAGGATTAGAGGATTTTTGTTGGCTTTGCGTCTGCGGTGGAGGTACTGCAGGCTGAACCTGCCAACCTTCAGGGCAGGATCCTACATTCGGAAAATACTGCGCGGTAGATGCGCAAAAATACCAGACTGGGGGTTGGGGTTGGGCTGCCAAGACAATGGGCTCAACCAGAACTGGCTGTACATACACTGCCGGTGGTGGACTAAACGCGTATGGATAGCCGACTGGATAAGCAGGATATCCCCATCCATTGCCCCAAGCTGCATTCCACCCTGTTCCCCAGCCACCGTATCCATAAGGCCCACCATTCCAATAACCACGACCAAATCCGGGTCCAAAGGGTGCTCCATAACCTGGGCCATAGGCAATTGGGCGATAGCCATTACCACCCGAAACGCCTACAGCGACATTCCATCCGCCTGCATTTGCCGGTGCGGGCATCGCCAACAAAGCGATCGCAAGAAATGCGCCCGCCATGCCACAAACCCAGATACCGCAGGTTTGCTTCGGTAAATCAGGTGTATTCGCAGATGGAGTCATCGCATATCCCTAATAGTTAGGCAGTGAAGATTGAAATAGGTCAGTCTATGAATCAATTTAGCACTTCTACTGTAATAACGCAGCACATCGGCGGAAGATGACAGGCTTATAAGGTATTACGACTTTCAAAACCCTAATCAATCTTGATACCCACTTTTTGAACCAGCTTAGACCATTTGTTGGACTCTTCTAGGATGAGCTTACTGAGCTCACGTGGACTGCCGGGATTGGGCTCTAGGCCACTCATCAGCAACTTTTGCTTCACTTCTGGTTTAGATAAAGCCTCGATTGTTAAGCGATTAAGCTGCTGCTGCAGATCCTTAGGCAAACCGGCGGGCGCCATCAAGGAAAACCAGGAAACCGCCTCAAAATTGGGTAAGCCCTGCTCTGCCAGAGTCGGTATCTCGGGCGCAGCGGGTGACCGCTTTAGGGTGGTGACTCCCAAGGCCACAATCTCCTGCTGCTGGACTAATGGCAAGGCCGAGGATAAGTTATCGAATAGCATGGATATACGGCCACCCACTAAATCGGGAATGGATTGGGCTCGCCCTTTGTAAGGTATGTGGCGTATTTGTACTCCTGCCATTTCATTAAAGAGTTCGCCCGACATGTGCAGTGAGGTACCTATTCCAGAGGATCCAAAAGTCAGCTGATTGGGTTTTGATTTAGCAAGGGCAATTAATTCGCGCAAGGAAGTGACGCCGAGCTGCTTATTGACTACCAGCACATTGGGTGTGCTGGCTAAAAAACTGATGGGCGTGAAATCAGTAATCGGATCAAACGGCATCTTGTTATACAGGGCCCCATTAATTGCATGAATGCCTACCGTTCCGATGAGTAAGGTGTATCCATCAGGGTTACTTTTGGCCACAATGTCTGCGCCGATATTACCTCCAACACCAGGGCGGTTTTCGATCAATACTGGAACGTTTAAGATGGGTTGCCAACTTTCAGCCAATACCCGCGCCAAAATATCGGGCGCGCCCCCGGCTGGAAAAGTCACCACAATCCGAATCGCTTGCTTTGGCCACGCGGCATTCTTAGCAGAACCGGTTTGCGCCGATGCATTGACTGTCAGAAACAGCAAGGCACATAACAGTGCGCTCTTTTGAATTAATGCAGCAACCATTCGCCCTACCTGCATGCTAAATTTCAAAGCGTTGGCGCAGCCACTGCAATCCATCGTAGCTCAATGGATCATCGGCACAGGGACCAATTCCACACTCGAGTAGCGTCGAGATCACATTGGCGAACACCAGCAAGATGAACCAAATCACTAGGGTTTTAGCAAACCAACCGTGATTGCGGACGCCGCCGCTAGGCAGCATCATTAAGATCGCTTGGGCCGTAATTAAGCCGATGAAGCCCACGAAAGACCAAGTATAAAAATGAAGCTCTAAAAAGGTATTACCAAAACCAGCATCGCCCGGCATGATGTGCAGCAGAATTTGCCGCAACGATACCGCCATACCCGTCACGCACCCTAAAATTCCCCAACCATAATGCGCACTGTGTGCGCCAAAGCGAATATTCAGGACAAGCGCAATACCGACTAATACATAAGCAACGCGCTGCAATAGGCAGAGCGGGCAAGGCAATTCACCAAAATACAATTGATCAACAAAGGCATAGCTTAATGAGCAATTAACGGCCAACAAAGCGAGTAAATTACCCAAGCCTGCAAACGAAAAAGAATGAGCTCGCATTAGAGGCTAATGTTTAAATGCGTGGTCGCATGAAACTGAAACCACGCCAGCAGTATGAGCAGAGTAATACCAGTCAAGCTCAAGGCGAGAACACGCCGCTCATACCAAATGCACACGGTAGCAAGCAATGCGGTTACAAAAGGAAGGAACATATACATGGCTTCATTTTAGCGTACGCCCATGCCATCAAAATGCCCCATTACCTAGGGAAATAGCGTATAAATGGACATTGCAAAGTTTTTAAAGCGAAACTAAGTGTATGGCAGCAGATCAATACCGCTATGACCCTCACCACGACATTGCCTTAAATGTCTTGGGTGAGCCCATAGTCCCGTGCTCATTTGATCCCCTCACTGGATTTTTTCGGGATGGTTGTTGCAAAACCGACGAGCAGGATTTGGGGAGTCATTTGGTTTGCGCCATCATGACAAAAGAATTTCTGGTTTTCAGTCTAGAACGGGGCAATGATTTAATTACCCCAAGACCAGAGTGGCAATTTCCGGGCTTAGTACCCGGGGACCAATGGTGCCTTTGCCTTAATCGCTGGAAAGAGGCGCTCAATGCCCAATGCGCCCCGATGGTTCAGCTCGAGAGTACCAACATCAAAACCCTTGAGCAAATTGATTTAGACACACTTAAGCAATACGCCGCCAAAGATAGCTTACTTTAGACAATTCGTGTCTTCAGCAGAGGTAAGCCAACAACCTCACCCTCCAGCACATCCCCTTTTTTAATGGGACCAACACCCGCTGGCGTTCCTGAAAAGATTAAATCACCGGGTTGGAGCGTAAACAGCGTTGAGAGGTAGGCAATCGTATCGGGTACGTTCCAAATTAACTGATTGAGATCGCCTTCTTGACGTACTTCACCATTGACCATCAAGCGAATGCTGCCCTGCGACGGATGACCGCACTGCGCAACTGGAACTAAGGCAGAGCATGGAGCAGATTGGTCAAAGGCTTTGCCGGTATCCCAAGGCCGCCCCATTTTCTTTGCTTCCCCCTGCAAATCACGGCGCGTCATGTCAAGACCAACGCCATAACCATATACATGCTCCAAGGCTTTATCGGCTGCAATATTAGTGCCGCCCTTGCCAATCGCCACCACCATCTCGATTTCATGGTGCACATCGTTTGAAAGGCTGGGGTATTGCATGTCGGCACCGTCCGTCACAATTGCGCTAGCAGGTTTCATAAAAAAGAATGGTGGCTCACGATCCGGATCATGGCCCATTTCACGCGCATGATCAGCATAGTTTCGTCCAACGCAATAAATGCGATTCACTGCAAAGCGGCGGGTATCACCTGCTACTGGCAAGGATGGCAAAACAACTGGCTCAATCACATACTGGGTGCTCATAAAAACCTTTCTTTACTGCATCTACTGATGCGGGTGATGCGGCACGTCTTTGTGCCGAATTTTTAAAAACAGAATACTGCAGGACAAAACAAAAGTAATGGCATTGGCCACAATAATAGGCCACTGAATTAATAGGATGCCGTATACCAACCAAAGAAAAACGCCTAGCGTGAAAAAGCCATACATCGCCAAAGACACGCCTGCCAAATTACGAGTGCGCCATGAGCGCCACGCTTGGGGTAAAAAGGCCATGGTTGTCAGTACAGCGGCAATCGTGCCAATGGTGTTTGTGAAATCCATTGCTTGATTGTATTGAGCTTGCCGAGGCTTGAGACAACTTAGGCGCCGAGCTGATCTGCCAAGTGATTAAAGTCGGTCGCATGAAAGGTAGTCCAACTCACTCGCTCTAAATCTGGATTGGTTATTTTGGGCCCAAATTCGGCTGGGCGTTCTATAAACGCGGTTTTTAGACCCAGCGCATGGGCTGCTGCCAAATCATCTTTATGCGATGCAACGAGCATGGTCTGCTCTGGAGCCAGATCAAAGGTTTGACCCACACCCAAATAGGTTTCTGGATCAGGCTTGTAATGTCGAAATACTTCGGCCGACAAAATCAGATCCCAAGGCAAGCCAGCATTTTTCGCCATATCAGCTAACAAACCCAAGTTTCCATTCGATAAAGTTACGATTGTAAATTGGCGTTTGAGGCGAGTTAGTCCAGCAACGCTATCGGGCCATGGAGCAAGGCGGTGCCAGACTAAATTGAGATCGCG
>JBIPON010000056.1:0-9747 GCA_044379065.1 Polynucleobacter sp.
GAACCGAAGCAAAAGGCATCGCACATACTGCCGCAGAAATAAGTAGTAGTTTTTTCATTTTTTTATTCTCCGGCGAATTAACGCTTTAATCCTGGTGTTTCGACAGTACCGCCATTACCCGTGTATGCCATATACATCGACAGCGCAATCGTGTTGTCGGAAATGTAAACGGGCTCTGGGAAGCGCTGCTGACGATAGCAATCGTTTAGGCGACGCTGCATGGTCCAAAAGTTTCCGCTAGACACGCGGTATGCTGGCCAGTAACCCCAACCCAAGGCAGCGCCCTTTTGCTCAGTGATATTCGGCAAATCTTGCAAGCGAATGCGTTTGCCATTTTCTGCATGACAGGACGCGCAGGAGAAATCCATTGGGCCACCTTGGAAGAAGAAGGACTTCTTACCCAGCTCATACATTTCTTTTTCTTTAGGGTGCTTAATCGATACTTTGATCGGCATTCCTTTGGAATTGGCAACGACGTAGGCAACAACCGCCTCGACGTCTTTACGCTTGCCTTTTTCAAAGCCAGCAGTAATGATTTCATTTGCATCGTAGCCTTGCAAGCGAACCATGCAGGTCACTAAGCGAGACTCAAGATCTTGTACCTTATTCGTGTCTTTAAAGTAGCGCGGCAATTCAGCCGAAGCGCCCTTCACCACACCAGGCCCCTTACCTAAGTCACACTTTTGCAAGCTGACATTCTTAGGGCCCATCGGCTTTTTCCAAATCTCTTCGCCGGCTGCCTCATACAAGTCAGCAGGGTTACCGTCCGCAATCATGGCGCGGTAGCGTGCAATTTCATCGGTAGCTGAACCGCTAGGAGCGGCTGCTGGTGCCGCTGCTTTAGGTGCTTCACTTTTTGACGGGCTGGTACAGGCCTGCAAAAAAGCAAATGATGCAATAACAACTCCATAAGCAATGCGCTTATCCATGGTAACCCCTTCGTCTTGGTGCGAATCTATCTGTCAGATTGGTAAATTAAGAAACCGTTGCCTCGTCGGTACGCTTAGCTCCGCGGTTATCAACCCAGCTTACGACCACTTTGTCACCTTTGGCGCCCTTGTACTTGAAATTCAAGAAGGGGTCTTTTGATACGGCAGGACCGAACTCACCCATAAATACATTTTTACCTTGGGCTTGAACAGTCACGGTGCTGATAAACCACTGAGGAATCGTTTTTCCAGCAGCATCTTTACGCTGACCGGCTTCCATGTCATGCTTCATCAAAATTTTTACATCAACTACACCACCTGCTTCAGTTGCTCTAACGCGCATTGGATCAGCCATTTTGCTTCCTCTCTAATTATCTGTATATAAATCGATTACGTTGGGTTGTGAACGGGAATTAACCGCCGCAACCGCCCAAGGTAACCTTGACTTCTTTCATCGACATAAACCACTTACCGTCTGCCTTGACCACAGCGTAAACGTTTGAGGTTTGACCCATCTTCACGCGGGTAGTCACAAATGGCTCAGTGCCGGCTGGAATAAAAAACTGGGCTGCCAGTGAACTGGGGTTCTTTTCAACCAAAATGGCCATCTGCTCTGCTTTTAGCGTGCTGGTGATTCCAACTGGAACCACGGCACCATTTTCAGCAATATCAGGAGCTACCAAGGTAACCGCGCTCGAACTCGCAGGCTTACCTGCATTGAGAACCTTGAACACATCGTCGAGGCTCTTGCCTTCAAAAGCAGCTTTGTTCCACTCTTGTGCTTGGGCTTCTGAAATTAAACCGGCTGAAGCCATCAGGCCAAAGACCGCGGAATACTTTAAAAGATTACGGCGTTGCTGATTCATAAAAACTCCTTTGTTCATCTGTTTTATTACTAACTTTTTAATTCACTATTACCAATTGATATATCAGTGATTCTACTCACTTTTACTTACCCGTCAGCATCCACTCCACCAATGCCTTGTTATCCGCATCCGATAATTGATCTTGCGCAGGCATTGGAATAGCGCCCCAAGCACCTGCACCACCTTTTTTCACCTTCGCCATCAACTTCGGTACTGCGTCGGCCTGACCCTTGTATTTGGCAGCTACCTGCTCAATTGATGGCCCTACCAACTTTGCTGCGGGTGCGTGACAGGCGGAACAGTTCTCTTTCTTAAATAGGGCGGCTGGGCCAGAAGGCGCAGCTGCCATCGACACCGGCATCATTACTGCACCAGAAGCGCCAGGCAACTTACTTAGCGGTGGCTTGGTTGAATCTGCGCCGAGGTAAGGGCCGTACTGGCGATTTTGCAAGGCAATGTTTTCATGCGCATTGCGCGCGTAATCCGGCAAGGTCGAGCCAATCTGAACAAACGCAACACAGTTATTCATGCAGGGCTTGGCATTGATATCTGGCTTGCCACTCACACTCCACAAACCATGTTGCTGCGTCATGCCATTGCGGTTCGGCAACATGGCTTGTGCTTGCTTCATATTGGCATTGCTCAGTACAAAGGTATCCGGAACGATCTCACCCAAATGAAGTATGTACGCCACTAAAGCATAGGTGTCGTCGTAACTTAGTGAACGCGGCGCATTCCAGGGCATAGCACGATAAATGTAATCCCATAGAGTGGAGATCGTTGCTACCTTCATGAGCGTAGTGCGCTGTGGCTGTTTGTTGTCGTTAAGAGCAGCTACCCGCCCTGTCTTGATATCGTCTTTCGTCGTGCCGCCAGCAATCGGCGTAAAGACTTCATTTGACTCACCGAAGGTGCCGTGGCAACTTGCGCATTGCGCTTCCCACAGCGTCTCGCCTTTTTTGACTGAGCCCGAACCATTGGGCAGACCCTTGAAATCCGGACGAACATCGATGTCCCAAGCAGCTACTTCGGCTGGCGTCGCCGCTCTACCGATACCAGGAAACTTACCCGAACCCGATGCGCTACCCTGTGCATACGAAATACCTGCGGCCATCATGAGTGTGACCATGAGGGTCAAACTAGAGCCTAATTTACCCAACTTGTACATTGCTCACCTCGCCGTTGGAATCTAATTTCCACGATTGAATTGCATTGTTGTGATAGATCGAACGCGTGCCGCGTACGTCGCGCAATGCCTTAATGGTCGGCTGAACATAGCCTGTCTCATCCATCGCGCGCGACTGCATGATCGTGGGCGAACCATCCCAAACCCAGTCGATATTGAAACGCGTCACTGCTTTAGTCAGCACCGGCGTTTCTAAGCGAGCCGTTCTCCAGTTGTTGCCACCATCAAATGAAACATCAACGCGTTTAATTTTTCCGCGGCCCGACCAAGCCATGCCGGTCACGTTATAAAAGCCTTTATCCAATAACTGCTGGCCGCCCGATGGGGTTGTAATAACCGATTTGCACTCCTGAATCGAGGTGTATTGGCGATGCAAGCCATTGGGCATCAAGTCAATGTAGTGAATCGCTTCGTCTTTGGCGCCATAAGGCATATCGCCAACTTCCAGGCGACGCAGCCACTTCACCCAACTCACACCCTGAACTCCCGGAACAACCAGGCGTAGCGGAAAGCCATTCTCTGGGCGCAGCATTTCGCCATTCATGCCCCAAGCCACAATCGCATCCTTAAGAGCGCTATCCAGATTGATGGTGCGGGTCATGCCAGAACCATCGCCACCTTCAGCTAATACGAATTTGCCTTTTTTCAAGTCGGCACCGCATTCATCGAGCAAGACCGAAAGGGGCACGCCAGTGAATTCACAGCACGACAACATGCCATGGGTATATTGCACGGTTGGAACTGCCACATTGCCCCATTCCAAACCGGTGTTGGCGCCACACTCAATAAAATGAATACGCGACACGGATGGCATGCGCATTAAATCGCTCATCGTAAAAACGCGCTCACTTTTCACGAGGCCGTTGACCATCAAGCGGTGTTTATTGGGATCAACGTTGTACCAGCCTTGATGGTGACGCTCAAAGTGCAATCCATTCGGAGTAATCATGCCAAAGAGACCCTGCAATGGCGTGAATGAAACCGATGCCGCTGAAACCCGGGTTAAGCCGGGCGACTCACGGCGGATTAAGTTCGATTCATAAACCGACGGCATGCCATAGGGCATAGTCGCTACGTTTTTTCCCAGCGTAGTTTGCCATTCTTGCTTTTCTAAAATCGCCGGATCACCTGCAGCGGAGGCGAATGCAGCAGGCGCAGCTGCTAAGCCGGCGGCGCCGCCAATCGCCGACAAAAAGCCTTTGCGTAAAAAACCGCGGCGATTTTCATCGAGGCCATTTTTATTCACGTCCGCAATAAAGTCTTCCGAAATGAAATGCTCTGGTGCCTTACGTAAGCGAGACTGCCCTTTGGATTTCTCAACGTAGGGAATGTCTTCTGAATTCAGTTCCAGTTGATTTTTATTCATTGGATTAATGGCTCATTCAATAATTAATTAACTAATAAATAAAACTAGGTTTTCATCTCTTCGACAACCCGTGCGCATACGCTCTGGCAAATACCCAATGTGGCCTCATCGCCAATCGAGTAATAGACTGTGACGCCCTCTTTGCGACGCTTTAGTATTCCTTCGCGGTGCAATGCCGTTAAGTGCCTAGACACATTCGCCTGACTCGAACCAGCCTGCTCGGTTATTGCGTTAACGGATTGCTCGCCGCCACACAGGATGAAAAGAATCTTTAGGCGCGATGGCTCTGCCAGTAAGCTAAAAAATTGAGACACCTGAGCGAAAACCTGCTCCATTTGCGCTGGGCTAAGGTCTTTGGTTTCCGGCGGGATAAGTTTGCTCATTTGTCTATTCTTAGTTACAAATTAAGTGTAAATATGCATAATAACGCATTAATGCATATTTAACGCCTTTGCTAGGTCAGTGACTATAGAGAGTTACCCTAGGTCATGGGGACAGGAATACTGCACTTAGGCCCTAAAATTATGGCGTGCTGGATACCGAAGCTATTTTTCTCTCGTTTAAGTTGGCCCTATATACATTGGCGATCATGCTGCCCTTGGGTATTTGGCTAGCGCATAGGCTGGTACGGATGGGATCCGCAAAACCCTGGCTTGAGGCCCTTCTTGCTTTGCCACTCGTTTTGCCGCCCACGGTCCTAGGCTATTACCTTCTGGTCGGTTTTGGGGATTTCAGCCTATTTGGCCACCCCTTGGTTTTCTCCTTTGAGGGCATCCTTTTGGCCTCCCTGATTGTTAATTTGCCATTTTCGGTGCAACCGATTCAGCGTGCTTTGGAATCGATCAACCCTGAAATTCGCGAGGCTGCCCAGGTCAGCGGGCTATCGCAGTGGCAAATTTTTCGCCTGATCGAGCTGCCTTTGGCCTGGCGCGGGGTAACTAGCGCTGCCGTCATGACTTTTGCCCATACTTTAGGGGAATTCGGCGTCATATTAATGGTGGGCGGCGCCATTCCTGGTGAAACCAAAACCGTCTCGATTGCGATTTATGACAAGGTACAGGGCTTTGATATTGCTGGGGCTGGATTACTTTCTCTCTTGCTTTTAGCAACCTCTCTAATTGCAATTGCTCTCTCCTATGGCATTTTAGGCAGGCGCAAATCATGCTAAAGCTGCGCATCCACCAAACCACACCCATGCCGCTGCAACTCAATATCGAGTGCGCCAACGGTGAATTGCATGCACTGGTAGGACCATCAGGTAGTGGCAAAACATCGGCACTGCGCACCATCGCTGGCTTACGCAATCCGGCCCACGGCCAAATCGAATGCAATGGGGAAACGTGGTTTAGCGCAGAAGAAGGAAGCAAGGCTCAATCACTTACACTATCGCCAGCCCAGCGCTCGTGCGGACTTTTGTTTCAGCAATACGCCCTCTTTCCGCATTTGTCTGCCATCGATAATGTAAAGATTCCTTTGCAAAATACACGGCATACGGCAGGGGAAAAGCAGGCCATTGCGCAAGAATGGCTGGATCGCATGGGCATTGGTGAACTTGCACTGCGTATGCCCAATCAACTCTCGGGCGGTCAGCAGCAGCGTGTCGCACTGGCAAGAGCACTGGCACGCCAACCTAAAGTCTTACTCTTGGATGAACCTTTTTCTGCAATTGATACACCGACCCGGCAAGGTCTTTATAAAACCCTGGCGCAATTACGCCGTGATTTGCAGATT
The DNA here is from genome assembly GCA_044379065.1 of Polynucleobacter sp. GTDB lineage: Bacteria > Pseudomonadota > Gammaproteobacteria > Burkholderiales > Burkholderiaceae > Polynucleobacter. The sequence continues at coordinate 6,079 of JBIPON010000056.1, forward strand.
CCAATTATTTTAGTAACACACGATTTGCGTGAGGCAGGTTTATTGGCTGATCGCATTACCGTCATTGATCGCGGCATTGGTCTACAAACTGCGAGCCCACAAAACTTATTCCAAAAACCACGTAATTCCAGAGTAGCGGAACTGGTCGGCATCAGCAATCTCTTCCAAGGGCGATTTAATCAAGGCAAGCTGCATTGGCAGGGCACGGATATTGCACTGGATGTCGTCGATAAAAATAAAATTCCGGCGGATAGTGTAGTTGCCTGGGTTATTCCGCAAAGCGGCATTAGTGTCAGCAAAACAAAAACGCCGCTCAGTCAGACTGCCCTTGTCACTGAAATCAGTACCATCGGGCAAATTGCCGTGATTCAGTTCTCCATTCCTGGAGGCGATCAAACCGTCATCTGGGAAGCTTCAGCTGCCGAGGTACGGCGACTCGAGCTCGGAGTTGGCATTCAGGTTGAGCTTGAGCTGGATGGAAAGCAAATCCACATCATGCCACTGCGACCCATTAATGATCCGCGTCGCTTTACGACGACTGCACCTAGCTAAAGTACTTGTAAAAACACTTTAATTGGATGCAAGCCGTTTTATGATTTGCTATTGGTATTGATACCCAAGAGCGGATAGGCCGGGCAAAAACGAAATGCGCCAGTCAATATGGGGACAATGCCAATCCAGCCCCACATGCCAATCGTGCCAGTGGCAGCAAGACCAATTAATACTGAGCCTGCGATGATTCGGATCGCACGATCCGCGTTGCCTACGTTGCATTTCATGATGAACTCCTGGTTGTAATGAATCGGATTTATTTACGGCAATAGTGCTTGTAAAGTAATGTCATTACATCAACTGCAATAGCGCTCGACAGGGAGTAATAGATTAACTTGCCATCACGGCGGGTCTCAACCAACTCTTCATTGCGCAACACAGTCAATTGCTGCGACAGCGTTGGCTGATGGATGTCCAATATAGTTTCAAGTTCGCCAACGCACTTCTCGCCTTGACTGATTTCACAGAGCAATAGCATCCGGTCAGGATTCGACAATACCTTCATTAAACGGCAGGCCTCATCAGCCGAAGTCCGCATGCGTTCTAAATCAATGGTTGCTGGCATGATTACCCTTCTTGTCCTAACGAATCTAAAGCGCGTTTAATGGAATTTTTAAATACGCGGTGCCATTACCCTCTGCTTTGGGCATATGGCCTGCACGAATATTGACCTGAATCGACGGCAGAATAAGTACGGGCATCTCAAGGCTGGCATCGCGCTTGGTTCGCATCGCCACAAATTGCTCTTCCGTAACGCCATCGTGCACATGAATGTTGCTCTTTTTTTGATCTGCCACAGTAGATTGATATTCAGGAGATCTACCATTCGGAGGGTAATCGTGGCACATATACAACTTTGTATTTGAGGGATAGTTCAGGATTGACTGAATCGAGCGATACAAATTGCTGGCACTGCCGCCAGGGAAGTCACAGCGCGCAGTTCCGACATCCGGCATGAATAAGGTGTCGCCAACAAAGATGCTATCGCCGATTTCATAAGCCATGCAGGCAGGGGTATGTCCAGGAACGTACAAAGCCTTGAAAGATAAATTACCAAAGCGAACGGATTCACCCTCTTTAATCAATACGTCAAACTGCGAGCCATCCACTGCAACATCGTCTAAATTAAACACGTCCTTAAATACCTTTTGCACGGTGGTAATGTGATCGCCAATCGCAATCTTTCCACCCAGTTTTTCTTGAATATAGGGTGCTGCAGTGAGGTGATCGGCGTGGGCATGGGTTTCTAAAATCCATTCGAGCTGTAAGCGGTTGTCTTTGATGAAGGAAATGACTTCATCCGCCGAATGCGTTTTGGTGCGACCTGACTTCGGATCGTAATTCAGCACGGAATCAATCACGATGCATGGCGACCCTTTCGATTCATACACCACGTAGGTGTAGGTCCACGTTTGCGGATCGAAGAATGCTTTTACGGTAGCTTGGGTTGGTGTGTTCATGTCCTAAGTATAACATTATATTTAAATATATAATATAAGTACAGATACAAAGTTGTTGTTTAAAGGTGGATACTCAGCAATATGGATAGCATTAGTGCAATTAGCGTAGGGCTTGGGGTCTTTGTCGGCATGATGATGGCTTTGACGGGGGCTGGCGGAGGAATTCTATCGGTTCCACTCTTAGTTTTTGGACTAAACCTCAGCGTAGCCAGCGCCGGCCCAATTGGTTTACTAGCGATCGCCGTGGCAGGCTCACTTGGCGCCATCAATGGCCTACGCACCAAACTATTGCGCTATCGCGCTGCCCTCGTCATGGCAACACTGGGTATCGTATTGGCACCCATCGGCCTATATCTAGTGCATCGCATACCCAATCAGCCGCTATTGATTGCCTTTGCTAGCCTACTCATTATTGTTTCCGTTCGAATGTTGATTCAAGCGCAGCAGGAAATGACAGGTACGATTCCAAAAGAGCTACCCGCCCCGCCCTGCACACTAGACCAATCGATTGGTCGCTTAATTTGGTCTGTGCCCTGTGCACGCGCACTCATCGGCTCTGGCGCAGTAGCCGGCTTTTTATCGGGGCTACTCGGCGTGGGCGGTGGCTTCATCATTGTTCCTGCCCTAAAAAAATATACTGACCTGCCCATGCAATCGATCGTTGCGACTTCGCTGGGCGTGTTATCCCTGATTTCAATCACTGGCGTCACCAGCGCCGCGCTGGCGGGGCACCTCAACTGGACAATCGCCATTCCGTTTGCGGGCGGAGCTATTTTTGGAATGCTGCTGGGTAGCGTGATTGCAAAACAAATCAGCGGGCCTCGAATACAACAGGCGTTTGCCATTTTTACTTTTTTAATTTCACTCAGTTTGCTGTATAAAGCAATTTAGTAGAGGAGCATTCAATGCAAATTAGCTGCCCCCATTGCCACAAGCAAAATCGCTTTCCAAGCGATCGCATTGCACAAGATCCAATCTGCGGCGTCTGCAAGAAAAGTCTCCTATCTTCGCCGATCGAGTTAAATCAAGGTAATTTTGCCGAAGTAATAGGACAAAGCCATCTACCAGTCTTGCTTGATTTTTGGGCGCCATGGTGCGGTCCTTGCACTCAGTTTGCCCCCACCTTTGGAGCAGCTGCCCAGCGCTATGCAAACCAATTGGTGTTTGCCAAAGTCAATACCGAAGCAGAACAGGCGCTCGGATCACAATTTGAGATTCGCTCAATACCAACCTTGGCCGTCTTTAAAGGGGGAAAAGAACTAGACCGATTGTCGGGCGCCCTCAGACCACCAGAATTGGAGCAGTACGTTAATACTATTCTGCGCAAATGGAGCGTTTAGTTTTTTATACCGGTTTACGCGCTACCAAACCTAACAAGGCCGACATCCCGGTATGTTTTGGTCCTTCGGATAATTCTGTTTCATACAGACACAGATCAATCGGCTCTAAATCGCCAATCAAGTTACGGATCATGTCCTCTGTATACAGGTGTTCGAGTATGGAAGGACCGCCCGTTTTAAAATCCAATTGCTTCGGCGTATATCCCTGAACAATCAGGACCCCTCCAGGCCTCAGGGTTGATGCCATTTGCGCAAACAAACGAGTACGCATCACTGGGTCAGCAAACTGAATAAAAATGCCGACTACGGCATCGTAC
>JBIPON010000202.1:0-3019 GCA_044379065.1 Polynucleobacter sp.
GAAGGCCACTTAATTATGTTTGCTCAGCGCGTACTTTCTGGAATGAGGCCAACGGGTCATTTGCATTTAGGCCACTACCATGGCGTTTTAAAAAACTGGGTTCAGTTGCAATCCCAATATCCTTGTTTTTTCTTTGTGGCCGATTGGCACGCACTCACCACCCATTACGAAACCCCAGACGTGATTGAGGCATCGGTGTGGGAGATGGTGATTGACTGGCTCGCTGCTGGCGTTGATCCAAAACAAGCAACCCTGTTTATCCAGAGCCGCGTACCCGAGCATGCTGAGCTGTTTTTGCTCTTATCGATGGGCACGCCCTTGGGTTGGTTGGAACGGGTTCCTACCTACAAAGACCAAATTGAAAAGCTCAAGGAAAAGGATTTGCAGACCTATGGTTTTTTAGGTTACCCCTTACTGCAATCGGCTGATATTTTGATCTACCGCGCACAACACGTTCCCGTTGGCGAGGACCAGGTGCCACACGTCGAGATGACCCGCGAAGTAGCCCGCCGCTTTAATAATTTATACGGCCGCGAGCCTGGCTTTGAAGTCAAAGCCCAAGAGTCGATTAAGAAACTCGGAGGCAAAGCCGCCAAGCTCTATACCGAGTGCCGCATTGCGTACCAGGAACGTGGCGAGGTCGATGCGCTGGAGCGGGCCAGAGAACTACTTCAGCAGGCCCAAAGTATTTCTAATAGTGACCGGGAGCGCCTCTTTGGTTACCTCGAGGGATCCCGCAAAGTGATCTTGCCCGAGCCGCACGCATTGCTTACGTCTGCATCGCGCATGCCAGGATTGGATGGGCAAAAGATGTCCAAGTCCTATGGCAATACCATTGGTATTCGGGAAGAGCCTGCCGTAGTCGAGCGTTCCATCAAAACGATGCCCACCGATCCTGCCCGTATACGCAGAGCCGATGAGGGCGACCCAGCGCGCTGCCCCCTATGGCAGTTGCATTTAGTGTATTCGGATAAAGCAACGCAAGAATGGGCTGAAAAAGGCTGCAAATCGGCGGGTATTGGCTGCTTAGAGTGCAAGCAACCCGTCATCGATAGCATCTTGCGCGAGCAGCAGCCAATGTTTGAACGAGCGCAACAATATCTGGACGACCCAAGCTTGCTGCGTGCCATTATTGCCGATGGCAACGACAAGGCCCGCGCTGTTGCCCAGGAAACCATGCGGGATGTTCGCGAGGCCATGGGCCTTGCCTACTCCTGAGTCGCGTGACGGCCTCTGAATCGCTAGGCACTGTGCCAACACACGCTAGCATTACCGACCCATCGGCGTGGGTAATGCGTTTTTGCCCTCTGATTGCTAAGGGTGGCAGAGTGCTGGATTTGGCCGCAGGATCGGGTCGCCACAGCCTGTATCTGGCTAAGCTGGGGTTTACGGTATTGGCAGTCGATCGGGATGCTGGAGCGCTAGAGCTACTATTGCAATCAAATCCTGGCCTTGCTATTGAAATTGCGCAATTAGACCTTGAGGGGTCCGCATGGCCCTTGGCAGATAGATCCGGGCTTTTTGATGCAGTCGTTGTGACCAACTACCTCTACCGCCCCTATTTAGATCTGCTACCCGATCTGCTGGCTGATGGAGGGGTGCTGATTTACGAGACCTTTGCGCATGGCAATGCTGCTTTTGGCAAGCCCAGTAACCCGGATTTCCTACTGCAGACGGGGGAATTGCTTAATTTTGCAGCGCGCCATGACCTTCATGTTCTTGCGTACAGTGATTTATATCAAGCCCAGCCCAAGCCTGCCATGGTGCAGAGCTTATGTGCCGTAAAGGGGATGCTAAAAGAGCATCATCCGTTACAATTTCAAGGATGACTACAGTGCTATCCCAAGCCCATCCTGCGAGGCTCTCCAATGCCTAAATCGAAGCCGATGCACGGCAGCATGGTGGCCATTGTCACCCCCATGTTGGAGGATGGAAGCCTGGATTACCCCAGCTTAAAAAACTTACTCGACTGGCACGTTGCCGAAGGCACGGATGGTATTGTCATTGTAGGCACCAGTGGAGAGTCGCCCACGGTTTCAGTCGAAGAGCATTGTGAACTCATTCGAGTCACAGTCGATCACATTCATGGCCGCATTCCGGTGATTGCTGGAACAGGCGGTAACTCCACCCTCGAGGCAATCGAGCTCACTGAGTTTGCTAAAAAAGTGGGAGCCGATGCCAGCCTCCAAGTGGTTCCTTATTACAACAAGCCAACGCAAGAAGGCATGTACCAGCACTTCAAAACGATTGCTGAAAAAGTCGATTTACCTGTGATTTTGTACAACGTACCTGGCCGTACGGTAGCGGATTTGGCTGGTGAGACCACCGTGCGTTTAGCAGGGGTGCCGGGCATTATCGGCATCAAAGATGCCACCGGCAATTTAGAACGCGGCAGTGTATTGCTGGCCGAATTGAAGGCCGCAGGGCATGCCGATTTTGCGGTGCTGTCTGGCGATGATTTAAGTGCCATTTTGCTGATGCTCATGGGTGGCAAGGGAAATATTTCAGTTACCGCCAACGTGGCCCCGCGCTTGATGCATGAACTCTGTGCTGCGGCAATGGCCGACGATGTTGCAAAGGCAAGGGCAATTCAGTATCAGTTACTCGGGGTACATAAAGCTATGTTTACGGAGGCTAACCCGATTCCAGTGAAATGGGCGCTACATCAAATGGGTAAGATTACAGCGGGCATTCGCTTGCCATTAACTCCACTCAGTCCCGCATTGCGCGATCCGCTCAAAAAAGCACTCATACACGCTGGACTATTATGAAAAACGCATTTCTAATCACGCGCCGTACTTTAATGGCCACAAGTATTGCCAGCTTACTTGCCTGCACTTCAGTTACAAAAAACGATACGGTTGACTACAAAGCCGCCGGCGCAGTGCGCGGGCCTAACTTAACCTTGCCGCCCGATCTCATTACGGCTCAGGCTGACCGCCGTTATATTGTGCAAGATGGCGCCGCAACCATGTCGGAGTTCAATGCTGCGTCCAAAAAAATCAGCCAGACTCGTCAA
>JBIPON010000057.1:0-9695 GCA_044379065.1 Polynucleobacter sp.
CTGGAATACCGTATTCCTGCGCGGGGTCTGATTGGTTTTCAGGGTGACTTTATGACCATGACCCGCGGTAATGGTTTGATGAGCCATACCTTTGATTGTTATGCACCAGCAAAAGATGGTGTGTTGGGTGAGCGTCATAACGGCGTGTTGATTAGCCAAGATGATGGTGAAGCCGTTGCCTATGCGATTTGGAAGCTGCAAGATCGTGGCCGTATGTTTGTGAAGCATGGCGATCCTGTATACGAAGGCATGGTGATTGGTATTCATAGCCGCGATAACGATCTGGTTGTGAACCCCATTAAGGGCAAGCAGCTAACCAACGTACGCTCTTCGGGTACCGATGAAGCCGTTCGCCTCGTAACACCAATCGATCTGACTTTAGAGTATGCAGTGGAATTCATTAGCGATGATGAGTTAGTAGAGGTAACCCCCAAGAGCGTGCGCGTTCGTAAGCGTTATTTAAAAGAGCATGAGCGTAAAAAAGCATCACGCGATTAAGTTCCTGCGATTGCTAGAAAAACCACCTACGGGTGGTTTTTTATCTCTGCATGGAGCAGTGGTGCTGGATAATCGCACGAAGCGAATGATAGAAAGCCAATGGATTCAGATGCAATGACGCAATCCGATAACAAGCATCAAGCCAATCCTGGGGGTAAACGTTTAGCCGTTGCCCCTATGATGGAGTGGACCGATCGGCATTGCCGCTCCTTTCATCGGCAGCTATCCAAGCACGCTGTTCTGTATACCGAAATGGTGACCACAGGCGCGTTGCTGCATGGCGATGTTCCACGCCATTTAGATTACTCTGATGAGCAGCACCCCGTAGTGCTGCAACTGGGTGGCAGCGAGCCGGCGGATCTGGCCAAAGCCGCAGCCTTAGCAGCCCAATGGGGCTATGACGAAATTGATCTTAATTGCGGCTGCCCTTCGGAGCGGGTTCAGCGCGGCGCCTTCGGCGCTTGCCTAATGGCAGAACCGCAATTAGTGGCCGATTGCGTTCGAGCGATGCGGGCAGCATGTGATTTGCCCATTTCGGTAAAACATCGCCTGGGACTAGATCACATGGATGCCAGTAGACATCAGGCGGACTACCAATTTGCACTGGATTTTATGTTGGCGGTGGCCGATGCAGGCGCCCATCAGGTAACCATTCATGCGCGGAACGCCGTATTAAAAGGCCTTTCTCCCAAAGAAAATCGCAGCAAGCCGCCATTGCACTATGCCGTGGCAGCGCAATTGCGCTTGGATCTCCAAAAGCAGTTTCCAGACGTGGCCGTTTTACTCAATGGTGGCCTAGAGAACAACGACCAAATCGCGGGCCATTGGCATGACTTTGATGGCTTCATGGTAGGGCGTGCTGCCTATCACTTTCCGGCGATGTTGCTCGGCTGGGATGACTTACTGGAGACCAATGGCGAGGCTGCAGGCTATCTCTTTAGCGAGTCGGAGTGGCATCGCGTGCAAATTGGTTTAGTGCATCAAGTATGGCGCTGGTTTGATGAATGCCACATTAAGGGTAAGCCGTTTTATATCGGCGCCTTTACCCGGCACATACTAGGCTTGGCCCATGGCAGGGCGGGCTCACGCTATTGGCGCCAGCGCCTATCGGATCACCATGCTTTGGCTAAGGTACAGAGCAAAGCGGCGATTGCCGACTTTTTCCTTGAAGCCAGTTTGGAGCTGGGAGATTGGGCTGCGTTTGAGATGGATGCTGCCTCAGCGGAACATTCATGAGTGCAGCGCAGAACCTAGGTGCCGATCTCGAGCTGGAGATCACTCCAGATTACCAATTGGCGCTGGATGCAGTCGAGCGCGGCGATCCATACATCTTCATTAGCGGTAAAGCAGGCACAGGTAAAACGACCTTAATTAGCCACTTGCGTAAAACCATCGCTGGTAATGTCGTGGTTCTAGCCCCTACGGGAGTGGCCGCACTGCAGGTGCGCGGCGTCACGATTCATTCCTTCTTTCGTTTGCCGCCACGGTTGATTTTTCCAGAAGAGGATATCAAGCCACTACGGTCTTCGCGTGAGCGCCAACTGTATAAGGATATTCGCTTACTCATCATTGATGAGATCTCGATGGTGCGAGCTGATCTGGTGGATGCGATTGATCTTTTCTTACGCGAAAACGGACCCCAAAAAGGCGAGCCATTTGGCGGTATACAGGTGATGTTTGTCGGCGATTTATTTCAATTACCGCCGGTTGTATCGAGTAACGATATGCACATCCTGCATGAGCGCGGCTATGAGGGCCCGTATTTCTTTTGTGCCATGGCACTGCACCGCAAAGAAATTACGATGATCGAGCTGACGAAAATCTTTCGGCAAAAGGATGTTCATTTTGCGCAGTTACTCAATCAAATCCGCATTAATGAAGACATTGAAGTGGCGCTGGAAACCATCAATGATGCCTGCTTTGCTAAAGCAGCAGAGTCTGATCCGATGACTATTACCCTGACCACCACCAATGCCAGGGCAGACATGATCAACCACGGCGAGCTTAAAAATCTGACGAGCGATGCCACCATATTTACAGGCAAGTTAGAGGGAAAGTTCAATGTGGATGAGCGCAATTTACCCTCGCCCATGAACTTAATTCTGAAACCAGGATCCAAGGTGATGTTTACAGCGAATGACAACGGTTTTCCAAAAAAATGGGTCAACGGCAGCATAGGCATTGTGCATGAAATCGGTAAAGACAAAATTAAGGTCAAGATCCCCAACGGGGCCTATACGAATACGGTTGAGGTAGCGCCATTTAAATGGGAATCGTATAAATATGATCACGATATGGTGTCGGGAAAAATTAAGCCCAATGTCATTGGCTCTTATGAGCAAATGCCACTCATGCTAGCGTGGGCCGTGACAATCCATAAAAGCCAAGGCAAGACCCTCGATAAAGTGAAAGTTGATCTATCCTCTGGGGCTTTTGCATCGGGCCAAGTATATGTTGCACTAAGCCGCTGCCGCTCGATTGAGGGGATCTCTTTAGAGCGGCCGATCGTCCTTAAGGACGTGCGCTGCGACCCCGAAATCAAGCGCTTTTATATGGCGTGTTTGCCCTAAAAGCGGCTCAGATTGGCCGACTGGCAAATTTTGGCTAAAAGCCGACAAAAAGCTATAATCTCATTTCTTCTACGGTGGCTGTAGCTCAGCGGTAGAGTCCTGGATTGTGATTCCAGTTGTCGTGGGTTCGAACCCCATCAGCCACCCCAATTTCCCTCAGCACCACAGTGACCCCCGAATCCCTTGAAAAGCTCGTTCGCATGAAAATGCCGTATGGCAAGTATGCGGGCCGCACCCTTTCAGAATTACCCGGAGATTACCTTTCTTGGTTTGCCCGCAAAGGCTTTCCAAAGGGTGAATTAGGTGAATTATTGGAGCTGATGCACACCCTAGACCACAATGATTTGCGTGGACTGTTAAAGCCACTCTCAGGACATTAATGGCTGCCGTGCGATAGGGCATCTACATCTCTTTTATCTACCGGGCGCAGGCGTTGGTAGAGATGTTGGTCGATCAGCTATCCCCGTTATTTCCTGGCTATTATCCATTATTGGTGGCATTACAAACTCTTGGCAAACAGGCTTAGGGCCCAGAAGATTTAAAAAATTACATTCTTTTTTGGTGGCTTGGGAAGCGGCATGCTCTAAGGGGGATTTTCCAGTAGTCACGGTTGAGGCAACGCTTATTGCCGCGCTGGGGTTGGCTACTGCTGCAGTCGCTACCGCTCCTCCTGCGGCGCCGGCAGTTGCCGAACCAGCACTGCCAATGGCAGCCAATGGCAGGGCGCAGCCCGATAAAAAGAAAATGCTAAAGCCAATAATGAATGCATAGCTCAGGCTATGCCATGCGATGCAGCGGCAATATTGCGGAAAGAGCCGCTGTTTATTTGGCTCGGCAGGCAATGCTATAAACTCCCGCGGCCCATGAGCCACTGGTAATGGCTTCAAATTGGCTATCAGGGGATTTGATATCGGCTACAACCTTGCCTTCGCCCTTGTTTCCGGAAAACACTTTGTATTCAATTGGGCGGTACTGGGCTTTTTCGCAGAGGTATTCGTTAAGGCCAATGATGGAACGAATTGGTTCTTTTGTTTTTGGATCCGTACCGGGTTTTGTAAAGTCGAGCATCGACATCATTTGCGCTCTATCACCATCCCTTTTGAGGGTGCTAATGTCAAGGGAGACTGTCGATTGTTCGTTTGAACCAATCTCCTGCCACGCAGCGAAGGCGCTTGAAATAGGCAGGACAGTCACGCAGACCGCGATCGCTATCGATCTTCTCATCGTAAAACCCCTCAATTAATGTGTATTTCTATTTTAAACCCCAATAGGCCTACTTTGGTCTGAGCTCGAGTTGGCGCTGGAAGGCGGCCGGTTTCATTTGCAATGGCAGGGCTTGATTGTTTGCCCAAAGCGGATTGAGGTTGCGGTAGAGCTTGCTTTGAACCCAGCCCGATTGTCCGGTTTGATAGATGAAGGTCGATTGCTCTAAGTCGGCTAAATCAAACACAGTTCGCAGGCTTGCCGCCTGCTTGGTCTCAAACGGATTTTTATGTTTACCAAGCTCGGGTCGTCCTACATTGATCGTAAAGCCATCCCCCGGAAACGGCGCTCTGATATTAAATACTCGATTTAAAAACGGCACCCGACTAAAGGGGCGGTGTTCCGATACGGCGATATGTGCATTCCCCCATTTCCAATTGGCCGGATCGCTACCGTATTGCGTGCTGAGGTATTCCAGCGCTTTATCCATCGCCTGTTGTGAGGCCTGTGCGCAGTTCTCTATGCTTTCTGTTTTGGGGGAGTCGCACCAGAGGCTATTGGGGTTGGATAGCTGCTCCAGCAAAGCATTTCTAAAATGGCGCTTGCCATATTCAAACGAAAAATAATCCCCCAAGCGAGAAAATAAATGGCGCGTCAGTTGATCTACCCACGCATTAAAGAGGAGGGCACCACTGCTATCCATGTGCATATCCCCATCAAAGCCAGCAATGATGGCTTGGGCTGCTGCTGCGCTTGAATGATTGGACTGCGTTGCCTTAAAGAGGGGAAGTAACGGCGTTGCTGCGAGCGAAAGCGTATCGCCCTGCATGGTTCGCATTGATGTAAAGTCATGCTGCTGCTTTGCTTCCAGTAAGGCCGTAATACGCTCATACCGAAATGGCAATTCCCAGTCGCCGGTGAGCGGATTGGCATTATTGGTAGCCAGGATTTGTTGATTGGCGGTCGCAAGCCAGCCTTGCTCGGGGTTTTCTGCTGCAGGCAACTGATCAAATGGAATATAGCCTTGCCATTCGTATTGCTTATCCCAGCCAGGGGCTGGTGCAACCCCGTAGAGGCCTTGATGAAGGGTGCGCTTGGGCGCAACCCCAGCCGCCTGAAACGCAATATTGCCTGCGGTATCGGCCATCACCACGTTTTGCATCGGGGCGTAGTTCTTGCGCAAGGCTTTTTTGAACCCCTCTAAATTTGTAGCACGATTCATATCGAGTAGGCCAATCACCGATTGATTGTCGAGATCAAGCGCAGTCCAGCGCAAAGCCAAAGCAAAGCGATCGGTATTAATTAAATTCTTAGCTCGGTCGTAGGCTTCTGAAATAATAGGTCCGTGGCGACTCTGTTTGACGATAAAGCGATGCGCAGGTTTATTTTTAATCTCAATCACTTCTTCGCGAACCAAAAACGCAGCCATGCCATCGGGGGTGCGGTATTGGCCCGGATTGGCGGGATCGAGTTCCTCAATGAAGAGGTCTTGCACATCGGGCCCGGTATTAGTGAAGCCCCAGGCAATACTATCTGTCCTGCCAAGCACCACTGCTGGAATGCCAGGCAGTGTCGCGCCAATAACATTCATCCCCGGCGCCTCTAGGCGCGCAAAGTACCAGAGTGCTGGAGCCGATAATCCCAGGTGTGGATCATTCGCAACTATCGGCTTACCGCTGGCCGTGCGTTTGCCGCTGAGGGCCCAATTATTCGAGCCAATGCCCTCAATACCACCCGGCAAGAGTGCATGCAATAACTGATCTTGTCGCATATTCGGTTGCCGCACATCTTGAATGCCCAGGGGCTTGATGAACTTACCAGTATCGGTGCTGGCAAAAATACCCATATCTTTATACAGCGTCGCAAAATCCATTTTAGTTACAGGATTGCCTGGTGTATACGGCGGTAGGACTTCCCAAATTTGCTCGGTGCTCAGATCGCGAGATAGCTCGAGGCGTTGCAACTCTTTTTGCCAATTGCCACCCAAATCCATGGCCATCATGAGCATCCAGGCGATGCTATCGGTTGGCGACCAATGACCTGGCTTGGAGCCAGTCAAAAAGTACTCTATTGGTAAGGCCCAGCCCAATTTGGCATTGCCTGCATTAACGCCATCGGCATAGGCTTGCAATATGCGTTTAGCCTCCACTGGGTAGCGCTCATACTGCCGCTCGGCACTGTATTTAATGCCGACAGTACGAATGAAGCGATCAATTTTCAGAGTATCTTCACCCAAGATTTCCGACAAACGACCCGCTGCTAATCTGCGGTTGATTTCCATTTGCCACGAACGCTCGGTTGCATGCAAATAACCAAGCGCAAATAAGGCGTCACCCGCGGTAGCCGCTTTGATATGGGGAATGTCGCTGTCATCAAAGCCAATCCGCACAGCGTCATTCAGGCCCAGCATGGGCTCGCTGCCAGAGGGGCTATTTTTGGTCGAGGCGAGATAGACTAAGGCAAGGCAAGCCACCAAGGTAATGACTGCAGTAACGGCAAGCATTATCCATTTAAGAACGCGAAGCAATACTGAGTTACGCTGAATTAGTCTCACCATGAATGTATTTTAAGTGCTCTCGTTTACGCTTGACCTGAACAATAAAAAACCCCGCTTGCGCGGGGTTCTCATTAAGATGCTGGTGATTACTTGTAAAGCACTTCCGGTAGCCACAAACCAATGGCTGGGAAAGTGTAGAGCAACACAATCGCCAGAATCTGAATGCCCATAAATGGCAACATGCCCGCAAAAATCTGATTTAAGGTCACGTGTGGTGGCGAGACCCCTTTGAGATAGAAGGCCGACATCGCTACCGGTGGCGACAAGAATGCGGTTTGTAAATTCAGTGCAACTAGTAAGCCGAAGAACAATGGATTGATACCAAAGTCATCGAGTAGGGGCACGAAGATCGGCATGAAAATCACGATGATCTCAGTCCACTCGAGTGGCCAGCCGAGGAAGAAAATAATGACCTGAGCCAGGATCAAAAACTCCATTGGGCTGAGGCCCAGGGACAAGACCCACTTCTCAACCAAAGTTTGACCGCCGAGCAAGGCAAATGCCGCTGAGAAGATCGAGGAGCCGACGAAGAGCCAGCAAACCATTGCCCCGGTTTTAGCCGTTAAGAAGACTGACTCCCGAATCACACGCATATTGAGCTGCTTGTAGGCTGCTGCCAAGATGACGCCGCCAATCGCCCCAATCGCTGCTGCTTCAGTCGGTGTGGCTAGGCCAAACACAATCGAACCCAGCACAAACAAAATCAATACTGCCAATGGGAAGAAGGAACCCAAAAGCATCTTGAAGATCTCTAGACGTACCCAGGTGAGTAGCGTGTAATAAATCGCCAGCATGGCCGCAAAGATCGCGGTCATCACCCAGAACCAGGTTGGTGCATCGCGCGGCTCGAGCGCTTTTGCAGCTGCAGCTTCAGCGGCTTTTGTTTCATCCACACTCATCACCGGAGCTGCAGGAGCTGCCGCTGGCTTATCTTCTTCTGAGCCAGGTGGCAACGACAGGCCGCCGCTATCGGCTTTCTCGGCGCCCGGAGGCAAGGATAGGCCGCTGCTCGACTCTTCGGCAACTACGCCACTACCCGCATCACCCATCTGCATCAATTCCATGCCAGCAACAGCTTCCACTGGGGCGGTAACCACTTTATAAATCGAGCCAGTAAAGATCGCAAAAACCAAGAGTGGTAACAATGCAATCATCAGAGACTGCAGTAACTCAGCAGGGCGTACATGTAAATTACGCTTACCTTTCAGGGCAATCAAAATGGCTGGAATAACTTTCTGACTAATTTTTTCACCGAGTTCGGTATAGCTCATTGGCATCGGCACCGCGCGCTGGTCAAGTGCGAGTGGTGGCATTAGTTTGGGCTTGAATTTAGCCAAAATAATGACGTAACCAATGTACAAGCCGGCTAACATAATTCCGGGGAAAAATGCGCCAGCATAAAGCTGAACCACTGATACGCCTGCGGTTGCGCCATAGACAATTAGTAGTACCGAGGGTGGAATCAAAATACCCAAACAACCGCCGGCAGTAATACAGCCTGCGGATACGCGAGTGTCATAGCCTGCCTTGAGCATGGCCGGAAAGGCCAAAAGACCCATCAAGGTAACTACCGCACCCACAATACCCGTTGCGGTTGCGAAGATCGCGCAGGTAACGATGGTGGCAACGGCCAAGGAGCCAGGCACGCGCACCAAGGCCAAATGCAATGAGCGGAACAGTTTTTCAATTAAGTTGGCACGCTCGACTAAGTAACCCATGAACACAAATAGCGGAATAGAGATCAACACATCGTTGGTCATGACCGCGTACGCCCGTTGCACCATCAAAGAGAGGGTATTGGTTAGGGCTAGCGAGGGATCTGCAAAGCTATACGCTATGAAGGTAAAGATCATGCCCATGCCCATCAGGGTAAAGGCGGTAGGGAAGCCCAGCATGATTGCCACAACAACGAGGGAGAGCATGAGGAGGCCCATGTGGCCGCTCTCAATATTGCCCCAAGGAAGCAAGACAATGGTCGCAAGCACCACCAATGCCATGATGATGAAGCCGAATAATAGTTCCTTACGCATTGGTTTTCTCCTTATCTAGGCCAACCATTGCTTTCAATGCATCCACATCGACCTCTTCCACATCTTGTTCGCGGGAAGGCCATTCGCCCTGCTGTATGCAAACGACGCAACGAAAAATTTCAACGATCCCTTGGAATAGCAAAATGACACCAGCCAAGGGAATGATGGTTTTAAAAGGATATAGAGGAGGGCCATCCGCCGTAATCGACGAGTGCTCCAAGATACGCCAGGAATCCTCAGCAAATCCATAGCCGGCATAGGCTAAGGCAATCACTCCCGGGATAAAGAAGATGATGTACAAAATGAGGTCAAAAATCGCTTGGGTCCGGGGCTTTAAGAAGCCATACAAAATATCACCGCGCACGTGACCATTTTTGGAGAGGGTGTAAGCGCCCGCCATCATAAACATGGTGCCGTACATCATGATCATGGCGTCAAACGCCCATGCATGCGGACTGTTTAAGACATAGCGGCTAAACACTTCATAACCAATTAAGGCGGTTAAGCCAACGACGAGCCAGGAAAAAAACTGGCCGATCCATGTAGACAATCGGTCTACCGTTAAGAATAATTTTTGCACTTTGGAAGCTCCAGGCATTTAAACCAAAAAAATGGGGTGGTTACCTTCGCAACCACCCCATATTGCTACTGGGCGCTATTTTAAGCCATGCTTAAAAGTTGTGCCACATTTTTAGGCCTTTTTGGCGCCAGATGGGAAATAGTGATCAAAAGCCATGCGACGTGAGGTATTGGTGTCCAAATCCCACTTCACAGCACGCTGGGCAAACGCTCTTTGTGAGTCAACAATCTTCTTAAAGAGTGGGTTTTCAGCGGATT
>JBIPON010000058.1:0-9677 GCA_044379065.1 Polynucleobacter sp.
TCTGTAAGTACGATTAAAGCCATGCCGCATTATCGTCTGTTCTGAAAACCCAGGCAGATAAACCCCCTGTTTGAACATTTCCTTACTGCGGGTGCTGGGCCAAATACTCCAATGCCAGGGCCTCGGCGACTTTAATTCCATCAATTCCGGCGGACATAATGCCGCCAGCATAGCCAGCCCCCTCCCCTGCGGGATAAAGGCCTTTGATATTCAAACTTTGGAAATTTGCGCCGCGCGTAATCCGCAAAGGCGATGAGGTACGGGTTTCAACGCCGGTGAGTACGGCATCGTTCATGGAAAAACCGGGGATCTGTTTTTCAAATGCAGGAATGGCCTCGCGAATCGCCTCAATCGCATAGTCGGGCAAGATCTCAGCTAGGTCTGTTAAATGAACCCCAGGTTTATAGGATGGCAACACACTGCCAAAGTCGGTTGATGCCTTCTGCGCTAAAAAATCCCCAACCAATTGACCGGGGGCTTCATAGTTTTTACCGCCCAGCTCAAATGCCTTGGATTCGATCTTGCGCTGAAATTCAATTCCGGCCATTGGGCCGCCCGGATAATCTTCTGGGGTAATGCCGACCACAATGCCGGCATTTGCATTGCGCTCATTGCGCGAATACTGACTCATTCCATTCGTAACCACACGATTTGGCTCCGAGGTAGCGGCTACCACTGTACCGCCCGGGCACATGCAAAAGCTATAGACGGAACGCCCATTTTTGGCATGGTGTACTAATTTGTAATCGGCCGCCCCAATCAAGGGGTTGCCCGCATGCGGACCCAATCGTGCCCTATCGATCATCGACTGGGGATGCTCAATCCGAAATCCAATCGAGAATGGTTTTGCCTCTAAATACACACCAGCGTTATATAAGGCCTGAAAGGTATCGCGCGCACTGTGCCCCAAGGCCAAAATCACTTGACTGGCAGCAAGACGCTCACCATCCTCCATTACAAGTCCGCGTATCGCCTGATCCTCGATTTCAAAACTGGTGACTTTTTGGGAGAAGCGAATTTCTCCGCCTAACGCAATAATCTCTTGGCGCATTTTTTCCACCACGCCCACTAAGCGAAAGGTACCAATGTGAGGCTTGGCAACGTAGAGGATTTCTTCAGGAGCGCCGGCTTTGACAAACTCATGCAATACCTTGCGTCCGTAAAACTTCGGATCTTTAACCTGGCTCCACAACTTACCATCGGAAAATGTACCCGCACCACCCTCCCCAAACTGCACATTGGACTCAGGATTGAGGGTGCTCTTGCGCCACAAGCCCCAGGTATCTTGGGTGCGCTCTCGTACTGCTTTTCCGCGCTCCAGGACAATCGGCTTAAAGCCCATTTGTGCAAGTAATAGCGCTGCAAAAATACCGCAGGGGCCAAAACCAATGATGACTGGCCGCTGCTCCATTTTTTGAGGTGCTTTTGCTATGAAGTGATAACGCGTATCCGGCGATGGTCGTACATGTACGCTTCCAGCAAAGCGAGTTAATACCTGCGCCTCGTCTTTAACTGAAACATCGACGGTATAGATAAAAGCAAGGGCTACATTTTTGCGTGCGTCATAGCTACGCTTAAATACCTCAAAGGAAATCACGTCTTTTGGGGCAATTTTAAGAAAACGCACAATTGCCGCCTCCAGTGCTTCTGGGGCATGATCAATCGCAAGGCGCAGTTCGGTAATTCGAATCATAGGGCTATACGATACACAGTCTTGGATAGTAAGTAATCATCTGCAACGACTACTCTTTTTTGGTTATATTAGACGCCATGCAATCCACACCCCTATTTCAGTCTCGCATTGGCCTAGGCACATGGCAAATGGGCGAAGACCCGAGTCAAGCCAAGGCAGAGTGCGCAGCGATTAAACATGCCCTTGAGGTCGGATATCGCCTCATCGATACCGCAGAAATGTATGCCGACGGAGTGGCAGAATCGCTCGTCGGTATAGCTCTAGGCTCCTTCGCCTCCAATCGCCGCGAAGAAGTAACCTTGGTTTCTAAAGTGCTGCCACACCACGCTGATAAACGGGGTACGATTAAAGCCTGCGAAGCCAGTTTGCGGCGCATGCAGTGTGACTACCTCGATCACTACCTATTACACTGGCAAGGCAGCCATTCTTTTGAGAGCACTATTGAGGGATTTTTAACGCTTCAAGAGCGCGGGCTGATTCGCCATTTTGGTGTGAGTAATTTTGATCCAAAGGCGCTGAATTCCTGGCGCAAAGCTGAAGCGAATGTCTGCTCTCAAGCCCACTGCCA
Source organism: Polynucleobacter sp. (assembly GCA_044379065.1). Taxonomy (GTDB): domain Bacteria; phylum Pseudomonadota; class Gammaproteobacteria; order Burkholderiales; family Burkholderiaceae; genus Polynucleobacter. Next base: position 2,262 of record JBIPON010000058.1, read on the forward strand.
AAGCAATCAGGTGTATTACGCCCTGAATGAACGTGGCGTTGAGTTTGATTTGCTGCCTGCCATGAATACCCTGAATATCGCCCTAATGGCGTACTCGCCGCTGGGCACTGGCAATCTCGCACAGCACGCCGGCTTAACGAGACTGGCTAATCAGCACGGTCTTACTGCCGCCCAACTGGCGCTGGCGTGGATTTTGCGCCACCCGCACGCCGTCGCCATTCCGAAATCAACTCATTTTGTCCGTATTGAAGAAAACTGGCAGGCAAGTCAAATCCAATTAAGCGCTCCTGTGTTGACTCAATTGGACACCCTATTTCTAGCCCCAACGCGCGCTAGCCGATTGGCTATCATTTAAGTTTGTACAGACATGATTGCAATTGAAACCCAGTCTTGGTTAGAAGCACGCGATGCGGCATACGCCATTCGCCATGCAGTTTTTGTCGAAGAGCAAGGCATCTCCGCGGATTTGGAAATCGATGATTACGACTCCATTGCGGAGCATGCACTGGCCTACGTCAACGGTCAGTGCGTTGCTACTGCACGAATCTATCTGGATGAGCAGAATCCCAGGAAAGCCAAGATCGGACGAATGGCGGTATTAAAGGAATTTCGCGGTCAAGACATTGGAACAGCCCTACTGGGTGAAGCGATTCGCGCCGGCATGATGCAAGGTGCAAGCGTATTTGAGCTCCATGCACAACAAAGCGCGGTCCCCTTTTACGCCAAACTGCAATTTAAGCCAGATGGTGCCATCTTTGACGAAGTAGGCATTCCTCATCAGTGCATGCGGCTGGTTCTGGGCGCTCCGGCGCCCTAATACCCCAAGGGGATTATGATGGTCTGTTTTCTGCGGCCAATCAGGGCAAACAGCGGATCAATTAAGGGATTTATTCATGACATTGCGCGCAACCATTCATAAAGCAGAGCTCCACATCTCCGATGGGGATCGCTACTACTATGCCAGCCATCCCTTAACGATCGCAAAGCATCCGTCTGAGACCGATGAGCGCATGATGATTCGCATCATTGCCTTTGCCCTCAATGCACAAGAGCAGTTGGTTTTTACTAAAGGACTCAGCGATACCGATGAGCCTGATATTTGGGTGAAAGACCTCACCGGCGCCATCAATCTGTGGATTGATATCGGGCAGCCTGATGAGCGGCGTATTCTGAAAGCCTGTGGCCGCTCCGATCAAGTAGCAGTCTATTGCTATGCCGGCAACACCAGTAAATTATGGTGGGATGGCATCAAAAATAAGTTAGAGCGCGCACGTAACTTGACCATTGTCGCCATACCCGAGGAGCAATCCAAGGCCTTAATTGCACTGGTAGAGCGCAGTATGATTATTCACATCAATATTCAAGATGGTGAGATGCTGGTTTCTGCAGATCAAGGTCAAGTTACCGTGGTTCCGGAGATCTGGAAAGCGCCTGCGAACTAAGGCCTTTACCCTCAAAGCAAATACTGCCTTGACTGATATAAAACCGCGCTTGGTGCTGGACACCAATGTCATTTTGGATCTGCTGGTATTTAAAGATCGAACTGCGGAACCCATTTGGCATCTGCTTGATGCCAAGCTCGTGGATGCAGTGCGAAGCGAAGCGTCCATGCTAGAGCTCATCGATGTTATTCAGCGCCCGACGTTTAAGCTAAATCAAGAAGAGCAAGTCATTATTCTGCAGGCATGGGAAAGTGTTACTCGACTGCTGGAGAATGAGGCAATGGAGCCAGCCCCCTTCACTTGTCGCGACCTAGACGATCAAGTCTTTCTTGATATGGCCTACAGCATCCAACCAGCTCTGCTGCTGAGTAAAGACCTGCGCGTATTAGAGTTACGTTCCATTGCCAAACCTCACGGCGTTGAGATCAGCAATCAGTACGATCGCCTTCAGACCTTGCCTGGCTAGTCATTACTAAGCGCGCTAGGCGCTAGGCTACGAATTACTTCCCCCGCAATCTCAAACGAGCGCAGGCGCGCTGCATGGTCGTAAATTTGACCGGCAACTAAAACCTCATCGGCTCCGCTGATTTCCAGCAAGCGCTGCAATCCATCGTGTATGGTTTTCGGTGAACCAACCACCGAGCAGGCCAAGGAGCGCATCACGCCGGCCTTTTCATGGGGCCCCCAAAATGAATCTATGTCGGCAATGGGCGGTGGCAATTGCCCACGGGTATTGCGCCGAGCCCGCGTGTAATGCTGTTGTAAGGTGGTGAATAAGTACTGTGCCTCTTCGTCGGTATCGGCCGCAATCACATTCACCCCAAATACAGCATAGGGATTGTTCAGTTGCGCTGATGGACGGAAGTGCGTGCGGTAGGTCTGGATGGCCTCTTGCAAATAATCGGGGGCAAAGTGCGATGCAAAGGCATAGGGCAAGCCGTAATTTGCTGCCAATTGCGCGCCATACAAACTGGAACCCAATATCCAGATAGGTAGCTCTAGGCCCACTCCTGGAATGGCGCGTACGTGCTGACCCTCTTGGTCTGGTGCAAAGTAGTGCTGCAGCTCGCGCACGTCTTGTGCAAACTGGTGATCACTGCCTTGCAAATCACGGCGCAATGCTTGGGCCGTCATCTGATCGGTACCCGGTGCTCTGCCAAGCCCGAGCTCAATCCGGCCCGGATACAGGGATGCCAGGGTGCCGAATTGTTCGGCAATCACCAAAGGGGCATGATTGGGCAACATGATGCCACCCGAGCCAACGCGAATGGTCTTCGTACCCTCAGCAATATACCCAATCAATACCGCGGTAGCCGAACTCGCATTACCTGTCATATTGTGGTGCTCGGCTACCCAGTAGCGCGAATACCCCCACTTCTCCGCATGCTGCGCTAAATCACGCGAGTTGCGCAGCGCAATAGCAGCAGTCCCGCCTTCGGGGATTGGCGATAAATCAAGAATCGAATAAGCAATTGACATGGCTAGTTTTATAAGGAAACGGTATTCTGTAGATCAATGCATGCTGTAATGTCACTTGATCATAAAAGAAAGTATGTGATGACACAAAAACCCCGTATGGCGCAAGCATCCGATGGGCGCTTTGCACCCAATACCCAACTGAGGCATGTGAAGACTGGTGGCCTCTATCGGGTAGTTTGTTTGGCCAACATCGAAGCCAACTTAGCGCCCGCCTACGTGTATGAATCCCTGCAAACCCATGATTTTTGGATTCGGCCCCAAGCTGAAATGGAAGATGGGCGCTTTGTAGTAATGCCATCGGAAACCAATTAGGAAGCAATGCCATGTCAAGCGAAGAACGCATTACTACTTTAGAAGTGAAGCTCAGTTTTGCAGAGGACTTGATTGAGAATCTCAATCAAACGATCTACAAACAGCAGCAGCAAATTGAATTTTTATACCGAGAAATGAAATCGCTCAAGGAACAGATGAGCGCGAGCGGCGCTGAAGGACTGGGTGGCGGCAACGACGCGAGAGACTTACGCGACGAAATACCGCCCCACTACTAAACCGCAATTAGGCTGCTACTGCGGCGACCGACTGAATCTGGTCCATGGCTTTTTCCAGGTGAGCCACGGTGCGATCCACGTGTGTCAACTTCTCTAAACCAAACAAGCCGATGCGGAAAGTTCTAAAGTCTGGGCGCTCATCACACTGCAATGGCACGCCGGCAGCAGTTTGTAAGCCCAAGGCAATGAATTTCTTACCCGTCTGAATGTCTGGATCTTCGGTATAACTCACCACCACACCAGCCGCTTCGAATCCGGGAGCAGCCACTGATGGGTAGCCACGCTCAACCAACATCGCACGTACTTTTTTACCCAGCTCGATTTGCTGATTGCGTAAGTGATCAAAGCCCAAGGCCTGGGTCTCTTGCATCACGTTACGTAAAATTTTCAACGCGTCGGTTGGCATCGTGGTGTGATACACATGACCACCTTTTTCATAGGTTTCCATGATCTGCAACCACTTTTTCAGATCCGTTGAAAAGCTGGTGCTCTGTGTGCTGTCAATCTTGGTGCGTGCACGTGCGCTCAGGCCAATTAAGGCGCAGCATGGCGAACTGCTCCAGCCTTTTTGTGGCGCGCTGATCACAACGTCTACCTTGCAGGCCTTCATATCGACCCACATTGCACCAGATGCAATGCAATCAAGTACAAACAAGCCACCAACCGATTCCACTGCATCACCTACTGCGCGCAGGTAATCCGCTGGCAAAATAATGCCGGCTGAGGTTTCAACGTGAGGTGCAAAGACGACAGCTGGCTTCTCTTTTTTAATGTAAGCCACTACTTCTTCAATTGGGGCTGGTGCATATGGCGCCTGCGTCGCGTTTTCGACTTGCTTACCCTTAATCACATGAATGTCTTGGGTAATGTTGGCCATATCGAAAATTTGCGTCCAGCGATAACTAAACCAGCCGTTACGCAAGACCAAGATTTTTTCTTGGTTTGCAAATTGACGTGCTACTGCTTCCATTCCAAACGTGCCGCTACCAGGAACCACAATCGCTGAGCTAGCCTGATAGGCGTCCTTGAGTACGCTAGAGATATCCACCATGACTTTTTTGAACTCTTCGGACATGTGGTTGAGCGAGCGGTCGGTATAGACCACTGAAAACTCCAACAACCCATCGGGATCAACGTTTGGAAGCAAGCCAGGCATGCTCTCTCCTTAATAATGTAAGCAATAACCCACAATGATACTGGTCATCGGGAAACTACGTGTTTCTAGGGATATCGCCTAGCGATAAGGCCGCGTAGCCGTTTCTAGGGCCACAGATTGGCCTTTTTCCGCCATGTGGTGGAGTTTAGCCAAGAGCTCCTTAATCTCCCGATCACTCAAAGGGGCTAGTTTTTCGGGGATTAAGCCGTAGTTTTCCACCATCAAGCGAATGGCACTGCGGCGGCCCAGGACCTTGATTAAGAGATACAGGCCCAACAAAACGGCTAAAGCAATGGCGAGAATGGACATAAATGGAGGGTCAGAGATTGACTAGGATGGGAAATAAGCCTGAATCTTAGCAAACCCAGCTGGCTTATCTGACAAACGGCAATTCATCCCAGCAGGTGGTGTAGTGGGGAGAGCGATGTTCAGAGCGCATAGTCCAACCTACGGTATTTCCCATTGCCGCGGAATGCACGGTCTTTTTTCCAAAACGGGTATTGAGGGAGTCCATTACCTTCATTAACTCGGCTGATTTGTGATTCCAGTGATGGTCATCAAATAGGCTGTATTGCTGCTGCGCCTTTTCTGAAATGCCACTCAGCACAACACCCGCTTTTTTATAGCGGTAACCGGCTTTAAAAATCCGCCGTAAACCGGTCAGTGCGGCATCCGTTAACACCAAGGTGTCGTCGCATGCCTCCACCAGTCCAATTGCAATGCTTGGGCTGTATTGCGGCTCACTCGGCTTAAAGCGATTGGTCCGTACAAATACCTGAATCATCGCTGCAACCGACGATTGCGTACGCAACTTTTCGCAGGCTCTAGCCATGTGCGTCGCGACCGATTCCTCAAGCTCTACTCGGCTGGTCACCGCCCTACCAAAACTACGTGATGCAATGATTTGCTGTTTTGCCGGCACCACCTCCTCCAGCTCTAAACAGGAAATGCCATTGAGCTCACTGCATGTACGCTCCATCACGACACCAAAATGAGTTCGAAGCATTTTTGGCGAGGTGCAACGCAGATCCCATACTGTCTCAATACCCATGGCCTGCAGGCGTAAGGTGAGTTGACGACCTACGCCCCATACCTCACCGACATTGGTGATCGATAGCCAATGCTCAAGCTCTGCGCCTGTTAATGCATTCAGATCACACACCCCATTGAATACAGGATGTTTTTTGGCCAGATGATTGGCTAACTTAGCCAAGGTTTTAGAAGCCCCCATGCCGACACACACTGGCAATCCAGTCCATTGCCGAATACGACTGCGCATGATCTCTCCCATTGCAATTGAGCTTGGATAAAGATGGGTGACGGTATCGATACGCAAGAAGCTTTCGTCAATGCTATAGACCTCCATGTCTGGCGAAAAGTCGCGCAAGATCGAGACCACGCGCTCACTCATATCACCGTATAAGGTGTAGTTTGAGGATAGCGCCTGTATGCCATGCTGTGCCGCTAAGTCCTTGAGCAAAAACCAAGGTGTTGCCATCTTCACGCCCAATGCCTTCACTTCGCTGCTGCGCGCTACGGCGCAACCATCATTATTCGATAACACCACCAATGGAACACGCTCTAGGCGCGGCTGAAATACCCGCTCGCATGAAACGTAAAAGTTATTGACATCCACTAAGGCAAAATGCGCTGCGCGCGACGTTACCCCCATCGCTGCCTCCATGATCAAGGATGGGTAGTGTGACGTTGCTGGGCATGCGGCGCTGCTTTATTCGTGTATTTACGCACTACGCCAATCACGACACCCCAGACTTGCAACTCGGCGCCGTCCGTAAAAGTGATTGCCGGGTAATTGGGGTTTTCAGGGCGCAGCTCGATCGTACTGCGGTATTTATATAAACGTTTAATGGTGTAGTCGCCATTAACCACGGCGACGATGATGTCCTGGTGTTTGGGTTTGAGTGCTCGGTCCACTACAACCTTATCGCCGTCCTCAATGCTGGCGCCCATCATCGAATCGCCGCGCACTGTAAACAAAAAGGTAGCGGGCTTATTCTGAATCAAGTACTGATTCAGATCGAGTGCATCCTCGACATAGTCTCCTGCAGGCGAGGGAAAGCCGGCAGACAGGCCGTGCACCAGAAGACGCAACTCGGCAGGTGGCGCATCAAAAGCAAGGCGCTCGGGGGTTTGGCTCAGCCCCAACTCAGAAACAGCCTGAATCGGTCTTACAACAGGGGAATTCATGGTGGCTTTTCGTTAAAGTACTGTATAAAAACACAGTATAAACACCCCATCCTAAAAATGCCAAATTTACTAATAGAACTGGTTTTTTAATACTGCTGGGCCTGAATTGAGGGGCCCTCGGCTGGTAAGATCAATCGCATCCCTTTCCAGAAAGTACTTCGCCATGCCAAACCTCCTCCCCTTTTTTGCGCAATGGGGTCTCACTGCCCTCTCCCTATGGGTTGCGAGTTTTCTTTTTGATGGCATTCAGTTTGATGGCGCAGCCGCGCTTATTGTTGCTGCCCTGGTATTGGGTTTTGCCAACGCGATTGTCAAACCCATCCTCATTTTGCTCACGCTACCACTCACGGCATTAACGATGGGGCTCTTCTTGCTGGTGATCAATGCCTTGGTCTTGATGCTGGTCTCAGCCGTGGTGAGCGGCTTTACGATCTCCGGCTTTTGGACCGCCTTCTTTGCCGGCATCTTTATTTCTGTATTTAGTCTTTTTATTGGCGCCAGCGTTTTTAAAACTGAAGTGCGTTACGAGCGTCATTAAATACGATCCCAACTGTGCATGGCTTCACGGCAGGGATGGGGTTTA
>JBIPON010000203.1:0-3002 GCA_044379065.1 Polynucleobacter sp.
ATACTACTTTTTTGTTTGACTTGCCAGGAGCGGTAGCGGAAGCTCGCCGCTCGAAAGCGCGCACACCCGATAAATTTGAGCGGCTTGATCTGGCTTTCTTTGAGCGGGTTCGGCAGGAATACCTGCGCAGAGCAAAGGCAGACCCACAGCGTTTTGTATTGGTTGATGCTACTCAAACGCAAGAGGCGATTTGGGATTTCTTATGCCAAGCTCCTTTGGCAATTCGATGATTGCACCTTGGTTACAGCCGCAGTGGGATGGCATTGATTTAGCTGCTTGCCCGAATGCCTTACTGCTCCATGGACAGGCAGGTATTGGTAAGGCCGATATTGCACTGACACTTGCCAAAGCATTGCTATGCGAGGCATCACCAAGCGGGATGAATAAGCCTTGTAATTGCTGTGAGGCATGCCGCTGGTTTGATACCGGTAATCATCCCGACTTTGTTGCGCTGGTGCCAGAGACGCACCGCCGCTTTATGCCAAATGAAGCCTTAGAGGGCGCCGATGGCGATTCATCATCGAGCAAGAAAACCAAACCAGTTCGTGAAGAAGATGGGGACGCTGCCGAAAAAAAAGAGAAGAAGAATATTGCCATTGAGGAAGCACGATCAGCCATTGAAGGCTTAGCAATCGGCACGCACCGCGGAGGCAATCGCGTTGTCTTGGTCTACCCCTTAGAGTCATTGCGAGCAGATGCTGCTAATACCTTGTTAAAGTCCTTGGAGGAGCCGCCTAGCAGCACTATTTTTGTATTGGTAACGAGCCGCCTTGACCGTGTTTTGCCGACCATTCGCTCCCGTTGCCGTTTAATTGCTCTGCCACCGCCCGATCGAGTGACTGGCCTAGCATGGCTTCGCAATGAAATTGCAGCCCGCCCCGAGCTGACCGTCGCGGGTGATGAACTGGAAACCATTTTTTATGAGCAGGGCGGGGCGCCCTACGCGACCCTGGATTTTCTATCGGCCAAGCAAGATCAAAACGAGAAAGATGAGCTCTTTGTTTCGATTCAGGCCTCGCGCTATTTATTGCAAGGCCTATCCCAGGGAGTTCGCATCGATTGGCTGGATGTGGCAGAAAAAACCCACAAAGCATCGTTTGCAGTATTGCTCGCTTCGATGCAGCGTTGGTTAGCTGACCTGCAAGGTAGTGCACAGGCCAATGCCGTGCGTTTTTATCCCAAACATGCTGGAACGATTGCAGTTTTAGCAAAACAGGCGCGCATTGAAAAGCTCTTGCGCCTTTGGAAAGGGGTTACCCAGGCGCGTCGCCATGAAAACCACCCATTGGCTACCCGCATCCAGCTTGAATCCCTCCTAATGCAATACCAGCAGATTTTTGGCGACTGATATCCCTTACTTTTGGATCCATTAGCCGAAGAGGGCGCCGGCGATTAAAATGGAGGGATGTTCATTGATTCCCATTGCCACCTTGATTTTCCGGAGTACCGCGAGCGCTTACCCGAAGTCCTGGCCAATATGGCAGCTGCCCAGGTTAGCCATGCACTCTGCATCTCGGTTGACCTCCCGGACTTTCCATTGGTAAGGCAGTTAGCTGAGACCCATCCCCATTTGTATGCCTCGGTTGGCGTACACCCCGATTACGAAGATACGCCAGAGCCCACGGTCGACTTTTTAGTTGAGGCAGCAAAGCATCCTAAGGTGATTGCAATTGGTGAAACAGGCTTGGATTATTACCGCATGGCCGACCGCGCCTATGCCGATATGGAGTGGCAGCGCACCCGCTTTCGAACGCATATCCGGGCAGCAATCGAGTCGGGTTGCCCTTTAATCATTCATACCCGCTCGGCCTCTGAAGACACTATACGGATCTTAAAAGAGGAGGGCGCTGAGCGCATTGGTGGGGTGATGCATTGCTTTACCGAAAGCCTGGAAGTGGCGCTAAAGGCCATTGATTTGGGTTTTTATATCTCGTTTTCAGGGATTGTGACCTTTAAGAGTGCAAAAGACCTGCAGGAGACCTGCCGGCAGGTGCCTTTAGAACGTATGCTGATTGAGACTGATTCGCCGTATTTGGCGCCTATGCCGCACCGGGGCAAGACCAATGAACCCGCTTGGGTTTCCCATGTAGCACGCTACATCGCTGATTTAAAAGGCGTCTCCGTTGAGGCGATTGCAGAACACACAACACGTAATTTTTTCCAATGTTTTCAAATAAATAGAGAATTAACATGACTAGAAATCTGATGTCTTTTCAGGCCCTTCCTGGCATGCTTGGCATGGCATTTTTATCGCTTGCCACCATGCCAAATTCGGTATTGGCTCAATCAGATTCGCAAATTGCAGCAATAACGAAAGCCGCTAAATTTGATGATGTTCGCGAAGTCCGATCCCTGATTGAGAAAGGCGTAAGCCCCAATCAAAAAGATCCACGCGGCATGCCTATCTTGATGGTCGCAATTCAAGAAAACTCAGTAAAAACAGTGGATTACCTGATTAATGTCAAAGGCATAGACCTCAATCAGCCCAATATGACGAGCGAAACCCCCTTAATGTTTGCTTCGCTCTACGGCCTTTTTCCTGAGGTTAAGGTCTTAGTCAATCAAAAAGAGGTTCCAGTTAATCGGCCTGGCTGGACGCCGCTGCATTACGCCTGTACCAATGGGCATCTGGAAATTTCCCAGTTTTTGCTGGATAAAGGTGCAGTAGTCGATGCGCCAAGCCCCAATGAAACAACACCTTTGATGATGGCCATTCGTGCTGGCAATATCCAATTAGTGCGCTTGTTATTGGATCGCGGTGCCGACATTCGGATACGTAATCAGCAAGGCTATTCAGCAATTGATGTGGCGGAACTCTTTAATCAAGAAGAGATTCAAAAGGGCTTGAGGGCCCGTTGGCAAAAGCTTTATAACGAGCCATACCCAGGCGGACCCAAATCCTAATTGCGTATAATCATTATTATGTCAAATAAGATAGATTAGTCAAATTAGGCAAATTAATGTCCACTGAAAAGACAGCTTCCTTACCTTCTATCACTGAA
>JBIPON010000204.1:0-2992 GCA_044379065.1 Polynucleobacter sp.
TGAGAGCTCAACCCCTTGAAGGGTAATCAGTCCCAAACTGGTGCTACGCAATTCCCGCGGAATCAACTCGGCTAAATCGCGCTGAATTTGATCCGCTAGGCGTTGATTGCGATGGGGGCTCGTTTTATGCATAAAGACCGCAATCCGAATTAGAGCGAACGCGCTACTTCAGTCACTTCAAACACCTCGAGCTGATCGCCCTCTTGAATGTCGTTGTAGCCTTTCAATGACAGACCGCACTCAACACCGGCGCGAACTTCTTTCGCGTCATCTTTAAAGCGTTTGAGTGAGTCGAGTTCGCCCGTCCAGATAACGACGTTGTCACGCAGCAAGCGTACGCTTGAAGTACGCTTAACTAAGCCGTCAACGACCAAGCAACCTGCAATCGCGCCAACTTTAGATACCAAGAAGACTTGGCGAATCTCAACCAGACCAGTGATCTCTTCTTTCTTATCTGGAGTCAACATGCCGCTCAGAGCCAACTTCACCTCATCAACGGCATCATAAATAATATTGTGGTAACGAATGTCGACGCCATTATTTTCAGCTAACTTGCGCGCCAATGCATCTGCACGCGAGTTGAAACCAATGATCACGGCTTTCGAAGCAACGGCCAAGTTGACATCGGTCTCGGTAATGCCGCCCACGCCCGCATGAACAACCTGCACCTTGACCTCAGGTGTAGATAGCTTTTGCAAGGATTGCGATAAGGCCTCTTGTGAACCTTGGACGTCGGCCTTAATAATGATTGGCAGCAACTTGGCTTCAATTGCACCCTCGCCCATGTTTTCCATCATGGTTTCGAGTTTGACGGCCTGCTGTTTTGCCAACTTCACATCGCGGAACTTGCCTTGACGGAACAAGGCAATTTCACGCGCCTTACGCTCATCCGGCACCACTTGCACCGCTTCACCTGCAGCCGGCACTTCGGACAGACCCTGAATCTCAACCGGAATGGAAGGACCCGCTTCGCTACATGGCTTACCGTTTTCATCGAGCATGGCACGTACACGGCCAAAGGAGGAGCCCGCCAAAATCATGTCGCCGCGCTTGAGCGTTCCCGACTGAACCAATACGGTAGCAACCGGACCCTTACCTTTATCCAGGCGAGCCTCAATTACTAAACCATGGGCTGGTGCATCTTTCGGGGCCTTTAGTTCAAGTACTTCAGCCTGCAGTAAGACATTTTCTAAGAGGGAATCAATACCCTCTCCGCTTTTTGCGGAGACTGGAATGAATGGAATGTCACCCCCGTACTCTTCTGGAACAACTTGCTCAGCGACCAACTCTTGTTTGACGCGCTCTGGATTGGCTTCTGGTTTGTCGATCTTATTAATCGCCACCACAATCGGCACTCCCGCAGCTCTGGCATGCGCAATCGCTTCTTTGGTTTGCGGCATCACACCGTCGTCGGCAGCGACCACCAAAATAACGATGTCGGTTGCCTTAGCACCGCGTGCACGCATCGCTGTAAACGCCTCGTGACCTGGTGTATCCAAGAAGGTAATCACGCCACGCGGTGTTTCAACGTGGTAAGCACCAATGTGCTGCGTAATTCCGCCGGCTTCGCCCGATGCCACTTTTGCTAAGCGAATCTTGTCCAGCAAAGATGTTTTTCCATGGTCAACGTGACCCATTACGGTTACGACTGGTGGACGACCAAGTAGTTCTGCATCATGCCCAGTAATACCGAGATCTAAATCAGGATCATCTAATTTGGCTGCAAATGCCTTATGGCCCATTTCTTCCACCAAAATCATTGCGGTATCTTGGTCAAGTACTTGATTGATCGTGACCATCTGGCCCATACCCATCAGCAACTTAATTACTTCAGCACTCTTGACCGACATACTGTGCGCTAAATCCGCAACAGTAATAGTTTCAGGTACATGTACATCGCGAACAACTGGCTCAGTTGGTACTTGGAAATTCGTATCCACATTGCTATCGGAGCTTTGACGCTGACGCTTGTTCCGTCCACCACCTGCCCGCCAGCCACCACCAACACCACCAGAGCTATCGCCACGGGTTTTTAATCCGCCAGCACGCTTGGCGCCTTCCTCTTGCCAAGTGGAGGAGGTTTCAGATGACTTAATAAGTTTTCCACCCACTTTTGTAGGGGTTTTCTTCTTTTCATCGGCACCTTCCGCCTTTAATGGCTTATGTAAGGTGCCTTTTTTCGCTTCCTCAGCAGCCACTTCGCTTGGGGCCTTGAGAACGCGCGCAGGCGTACTCATCATGTCCCGAATCGCTAGGGCTTCCGCTTCTGCCGCAGCACGGCGCGAGCGAATATCGGCTAATTGCTTTTCACTGGCATCAGTCAATTCTTTCGCAGCAAGGTCCTTCTTCTTTTTGGACTCAATTGCTTCGGCAGACTGAGCGGCTTTCGCATCGCTTGCTGCAGCCTTACTCTCAGCTGGTGCTGCAGCAGCCTTTTGACGGGCATCTTCAGCCGCCTTCATTTCGGCTTCTTGACGTGCCAGTAACTCCGCTTGACGGGTTGCTTCAGCAGCCCGCTTCTCTAGCTCTTCCTCAGATAAGAGAGGTTTACTTACAGCTGCTTTTGCTGGCTTTTCTTCGACAGGAGCTTCGTCTGCTTTTGCTGCTTCATCGCCCCGCTTGACGAGTACCCGTTTTTTTCGCACCTCAATTTGTACCGTGCGTGTTTTTCCGGTGGAATCAGCCTGGCGGATCTCGGAAGTCTCACGCTTGGTTAAGGTGATCTTTTTGCGCGCGCCCGTATCAGCACTGCCGTGCTCTTTTTGTAAATGCTCGAGCAGTGCGGTTTTATCCTTCTCGGTAATCTTGGCATCCTCAGAATCTTTATTGATTCCGGCTGCTTTCAATTGATCTAAGAGGTCGGCTGAGGTGCGTTTAAGCTCCTGAGCAAGTTCTTTTATTGTGGTCGTTGCCATGCACTTCCTCTCATGAAGTAAACCAATGTTCGCGCGCTTTCATGATGAGCGTTTTCGCTGTTTCTTCGTCAATTTGT
>JBIPON010000205.1:0-2990 GCA_044379065.1 Polynucleobacter sp.
ATGGCTATCCATTGCGACTCGATAGCAATCGAAAACTATTGGATAACTTATCTGGCATTACGTGGAATGACTTACCGCTCGACACGATGGAAACCTGGACCAAGCAGGTCGAGGCAGTAACCCTCAACCAAATACGCGCTGCCTTTCAGCGGCATTTGGATATGAACCGCATGCAAATTGTCGTGGTTGGGATTAACAAGTAAGTAATGCCGCAGTCGATGCAGTCAAAAAAAATACGCATCATCGGTGGAGTTTGGCGCAGCCGCTTGATCAAAGTGATTGATGCGCCAGGATTGCGCCCGACCACCGATCGGGTTCGAGAAACCCTCTTTAACTGGTTGGGTCAAAATCTAGATGGCTTGCGTTGTTTAGATGCCTTTGCCGGAGCCGGAGCCCTGGGCTTTGAGGCCGTATCGCGGGGCGCGAGTACGGTTACCTTGGTTGAGCGTGACAAAACAGCCTTTACCAATTTGCGGGCGAACTTAAGCGATCTGCAGTCTTTTCCCGTTGAGGCTTCAATTGACTTGGTACATGGCAATGGCATAGGCTTTCTAAAAAGGCAGGCGAACGCGTCGTGGGACCTGATTTTTCTGGACCCCCCGTTTGAGGATCACGTTGTTCTGGAGTCCTCCGTTCGGGAGGCGGGGCGCGTTTGCGATGGCCCAGGCGGCGGCCAAATCTACATTGAGACCGCAGTTGGCTGCGATGTAGCGGTGCTAAACAGCCTAATACCCCAATGGGAATGCTGCAAGGAAATGACGGCTGGCCAAGTAAAAGCGCTCCTATTTCAGCTCAGAAGGGACTAAACTTTGGCTATCTGCAGTTAGAGCGAAAGATGAATGTATGACGATTGCTGTTTACCCTGGAACGTTTGATCCCTTAACGCGGGGCCACGAGGATTTAGTGCGCCGCGCCTCGAGTATTTTTAGTCAGCTGATTGTGGGCGTTGCCGATAGCCGCAGCAAGCGCCCATTCTTCGATTTAGAGGAGCGCATTGCGATTGCAAAAGAAGTCCTTGGTCACTATCCCAATGTCAAGATTGCTGGGTTTACAGGACTCTTGAAAGACTTTGCACGCGAGCATCAGGCGCGCGTGATTGTCCGTGGTTTGCGCGCGGTCTCTGATTTTGAATATGAGTTTCAGATGGCCGGAATGAATCGCTACCTCTTGCCGGATGTCGAGACCTTATTCTTAACGCCATCCGATCAGTATCAATTTATCTCGGGCACCTTTGTGCGTGAAATCGCCACCATGGGGGGCGATGTCAGTAAGTTTGTTTTTCCATCGGTTGAAAAATGGCTGCTACAAAAAACAGCGGCGATGAAGCGCGAAGGCAAATAAGCGCATGGCTTTATTGATTACCGACGAGTGCATTAATTGCGACGTCTGTGAACCCGAGTGCCCTAATGATGCGATTTTTATGGGGATTGAGATTTACCAAATTGATCCCAACAAGTGCACGGAGTGCGTAGGGCATTTTGATACCCCACAATGCCGGCAAGTCTGTCCCGTTGACTGCATTCCATTGCATCCCGATTATGTGGAAACGCATGACGATCTGATGCAAAAGTACCATCGCCTAACGGCATCCAAGGCAGCATAAGTACTGACGTCAGCTTCTAGCAGCTGGAATGGAGGTCCTTCACCGCAGTTGCGGTCTCGCCTTTTAAAAACAAAGGCATCACATCCAGCGACCGTGATAAGGCGGCATCAATTGCAATCTGCTCATCTAGAAGGGGCTTGCGCAGAACGTAGTCGGCGACATCCATCAGGCGGCCGGGGAGATCGCGGGGGTGACCAATGCCGATACGCAGGCGCCAGTAATCTAGGCTAGAAAGGTGAGCCTGAATATCTTTCAGGCCATTGTGCCCACCAGTACCGCCAGCAAATTTTAGGCGCGCAACCCCTGCTTTGAGGTCGAGTTCATCGTGTACAACGAGGATTTCTTCTGGCTGAATTTGGTGAAAACGGCACAATGCACCCACCGATTGGCCGCTAAGATTCATAAAGGTTTCAGGCTGCAACAGCCATACGTCACGCCCATACAGCGATGCCTTCGCTACCTTTCCGTGGAAGCGTTTTTCTTGCTCGAGCGTGACTCCAGCCTGCTTTGCCAACAGAGACACAAACCAAAATCCAGCGTTATGCCGATCGGTTTCGTGTTTACTGCCTGGGTTGCCAAGGCCAACAATTAATCGAATCATGATCCAAAGTGTATTAGAGGCTGGAAGGTTAATACAGTATTACTTACAAAAAAAGAAAACCCGCAGAAGCGGGCTTTCTGAATCGAATACCTAAGCAGAATTACGCTTTGGCATCCTTCTCTTTTGCCGCATCCGCTGGCGCTGCAGGCGCTGCAACTGCAACCTCTACAGGCTCGGCCTTAACGGTTGGTATACGCGCATTTACCAGTACTGGATTCTCTTGCTCTACATGCAAGACTAAAGAAACGCCTTTAGGCAAGGCTACGTCTTTAGCGTGAATCGAGTGACCAACTTCAATGCTGCTCAGGTTCACTTCAATGAACTCTGGCAAGTCGGCTGGCAAGCAGGTAACTTCAATGTCATTTGCAATGTGGCTGATGATGGCGCCGCCGAGTTTGACTGCAGCCGATTCTTCTGCGTGCGTAAAGTGCAATGGAATGCGCATGTGGATTTTCTCAGTTGCTGAAACGCGTTGAAAGTCAATGTGCAAGACCAGTGGCTTAAATGGATGCATTTGATAGTCACGTAGTAATACTTTTTGTGACTTGCCACCCACTTCAAGGTCCAAAATGGACGAATGGAATGATTCTTTACGTAAAGCATGGAACAGGGCGTTGTGGTCAAGTTCGATGACCTCAGGCTTGTTTTTGCTGCCGTAAATAATGCCCGGAGTTTTACCGGAGTTGCGCAGGCGGCGGCTCGCACCCGTTCCCTGTACGCTTCTTTCAAAAGCTACGATTTTCATAATGACTCCCAAATTGAGGTTAATTTCCGTTCGCGACCAAA
>JBIPON010000206.1:0-2986 GCA_044379065.1 Polynucleobacter sp.
GGCAAATGACTGTCTTGGTCATTGAAGTGGGAAGTCGAAAAGAAATCTATAGGTAAGAATTTCTGCGGTTACACAGGTGCTATCCCTCATTTCCCAACCAAACGCTCTAAAAAATACTGCTCCAAAATCAATCTGGCCGACTCGGAGTCAAGTCCGCCATCTTTCTTACCGGCTTGGCTCTTTTTAAACTCGGAATCGTTTTCAAGAACAGCCGAGGAATAGCGTTCATCGACCCACGCTACAGGTAAACTAAAACGTCCGTGCAGTTGGTTACCAAAGCGCCGTGCTTTTACTGTCATGGCGTGTTCTGCACCATCGGGATGGCAAGGTAGGCCGACCACCAATTGATCGGGCGCCCATTCTTTAATTTGAGCAGCGATCAGAGCAAAGCGGACATCATCATTGTCAGCAGTAATAGGAGCCAATGCCTGACTCGAGCCTGTAATCGAATTACCCACCGCCAGACCAATGCGGCGGGCACCAAAGTCAAACGCAAGGGCAGTAATGGCCTTCGTTTTCATTACCTTTGTTTCCATGATCCAGTCAGCCTTGCATTACTTCGTAACTGGATCACGGTTAGGCTACTGGCTACGTTACGCATGCCCCACTTGCCCCGATAGATCGGCGGGATCAAAGCCTAAGGCTTGCATGGCACGCTGGTAGCGCTGCTCTGCAGGAGTATTAAAGATAATCTCGGCCATTTGCGCACGGCTGAGTTCTGCATTAATCCAGCCATTGAGGGCGATTTCTTCCTCAAGCTGGCCTGCACCCCAGCCGGCATAACCCAAGGTCATGATGAAGCGTTTTGGGCCATTGCCTTTGGCGACGGCTTCGAGTACATCTTTCGATGTAGTCATGGTGAGGCCGCCCGGCACAGTTAAAGATGAGCTGTAACTTGCTGTAGCCGATGCAGCTGGATTGGCGGAGGGATCAAGGCTGGCCAGAGCTTCTGCGGAGCTCACATTAGGTGGTTCATGCAATACAAAGCCGCGCTCGGTTTGTACTGGGCCACCAAAATAGACGGCTTGATCGGCAAATGGGGTTATCTCTAGCTTAAGTTCAATTTTATCGAGCAAGGTCGACAAATTCACGTCGGTTGGGCGGTTTACAACGAGGCCCATTGCGCCTTTGGCATTGTGCTCAAAGAGATAGACCACCGAACCCGCAAATTGCTCATCCAGCATGCCAGGCATGGCGAGTAAAAATTGATTAGCCAGTTGGCTACTCGGCTGCGGTATCGCGTCTGGAAAAGCCGAGGCTGAGCCAGGGCCTTCTGTGTCGTTTAGGCGCTTGCTATTGGAGGTTTTCTTGGGGGCACTCATGTAAGGTCATTTTACCGAAAATGCCCCTTTGCCGGTAATCCAATAAGCGGCAATACCCACCAGCTCATGAATCAGCCAATTCCACTGCTCACCGCCCTCGACTAAATCAAAGTGATGCCAAGAGTAGGAATGGCTGGTTTGGTAATCCACCAATACGGGAACTAGATCAAGGCCCTGTTTATATGCCACTTGCATCGAGCGCAGCATGTGCCGTGCCGACGTGATTAAGAGCCAAGGTTTAACCGGAGCGCCTTCTTTTTCTGCAATGCCATCGATGATTTTTTTGGAATAGATCATATTCTCATAAGTATTACGCGATTGGTTCTCGTAATAACCCGGGTGATTACCCAAACCCTGCTCTTGCAGTAACTGTTTAAATGCATCGGCTTCAGAAGGCCCTTGCGGCAGCAAACGCCCCGAATAACCGCTGGCGATAAAGGGTAGCTCCGGATGCTGGCGTAGCAGCTGAAATGCTTTTGTTACCCGCTCTGCTGAGGCCCTAATCATGACCTCTCCGCGGTCTCGTACAATGAGGCCGCCTTCAACTGCATTTCCCA
The DNA here is from genome assembly GCA_044379065.1 of Polynucleobacter sp. GTDB lineage: Bacteria > Pseudomonadota > Gammaproteobacteria > Burkholderiales > Burkholderiaceae > Polynucleobacter. The sequence continues at coordinate 1,880 of JBIPON010000206.1, forward strand.
ATATCAGAATGCCGCCGATCTGATTCAATAGTTCTGGCGTCAATGGAGTCTGTGGCACCGCATCCTCCAAGATGCGCATGGCAAACTGCGAAGTTGGCATATAGCCAATGAAGAATCCCAAACAGAGTGCAATGCTTAATACTCGCCGCACCAGGTAATTCTTGCGCAGCAATAAAAATAACAGCGCAAAAACAATCAGAATCAGGAGCCAATTAAGGGGCTCAATCAGGATATGCGCCAGCTTAGATAAAACGAAAAAAATACTATCCATCTTTTAGTTCATTTATTTGAGTCAATATTCCTACCGACTATACCGCGATCTCTATCGTAATCACCCTGCTGTCCTACAAACTATTATTTTGGCTCTTTAAAAGGCTAATTTAAAATGGACGTCTCTTTTCCCATTAATTCAAAAAAATAATGCGATCAACTTCTTGAGAGTAGTTTTTTTGTCTACAACTGTATAATGAACAAGCAAATAAAAAACGCGAAACCACGGGTGGCATATAACAGGCAGCCTGACTGCCGACCCGTCGAGTAGCACTGCAATGAAAAAGTATGCCATTCTCATTGACGGCGGGTTCATCAAGCGAAAACTATCTCGTGGGCCAAATCTTCCAATGCAAGCTTCCGACATCGAACGCTTTGTAGATGATGTCAAATGCCATGTCGCTTTAGATAACTTTGATTTACATCGCATCTATTACTATGATTCTCACCCACTGAAGAATTCAGAAAAGAATCCATTAGATCAAAGTACTCTTGATTTTGGATCACACCCAGTTGTAAATTACGCTGAGTCTTTATTTAAAAATTTGGGACTAATTCCCTTTTTGGCCTTAAGGTTAGGTGAATTGAGTTTTAATGGGTGGGATTTAAAGCCTCGCCTACTAAAATCGGCTCAGTCAAGTCTTACGATTTCGCCTGCTGATTTACGCCCTCGAATTACCCAAAAAGGCGTTGATATGCGGATCGGAATGGATATGGCTGCGCTATCTTTAAAGAATCAAGTAAGTGCAATTGTTTTAGTAACTGGTGATAGTGATTTCTTGCCAGCGATGAAGTTTGTTCGTCGTGAAGGTATTAATCTTTTTTTAGCAACTTTAG
>JBIPON010000059.1:0-9622 GCA_044379065.1 Polynucleobacter sp.
AATATCAATATCGATTAATTTTTGACCATCGACGATGGCGACTCTCAACTCTTCTTGTTGAGTTGCATTAAATAACATGCGTTTCATAACACTCTCCTATGGGGGAGGATGTCGTTGCGCGGTGCGGAAGGGGACAGATTGGCGCCATCATGGGGATGTACTCCCAAGTGGCTTTACGAGTGTGGAACAAGCGTTTGCCTAGCACTGAGCTGGGCTTTAACCGATCTAAAGGGTATGAAGGTCGGTGCCACACTGGACACTCGCCGCAGAGACCTCCTTAAGGCCATCAATGCAGGCGCGTGCCTGAAAACTGTCTTCTAATCGCGGGTCGCGGCAAACGGCACACCAACCCTGCGCCTCATTAAAACGGGAGAGGGGCAACCCCGGGAGTCTTTTTAAGGGCGACTCCAAGCTCCACGATGAATTTCTGCATCGGGCCAATTAATTGGCTAGTGCCTTGATTATACGGTAGAAGTGGATTGACAATAAGGGTATTCTTAGTTTCTTTGCTATTTTGGCGAAGAAATCCCCTCTTTATGAAATCCGACCCTACTCTTAGCCAAAGCCCTAGCCCAAGCGCCCCAAAAGCTGCCGCCCAAGTCTTATTTCAGACGATTGGACCGGAAGAGGCTGGGCAACGCCTTGATAATTACCTCCTAAAATGGGCTAAAGGGGTTCCCAAGAGTCACCTCTATCGCATCATTCGCTCGGGTGAGGTTCGGGTAAACAAGAAACGCGCAGAGCCGACTACCCGCCTTATGGAGGGGGATCTCATTCGCATTCCACCGGTACGCCTAGCTGCCCCGGATCGCGGGCCGGCTGAAAATGCCTTTAAAGACCAATCGCGGGCCCAGTTGTATTCCGCCAAAATGCCCATTTTGTTCGAAGATGAGGCTTTGCTGATTGTGGATAAGCCCTCTGGCCTGGCAGTCCATGGCGGCTCTGGTATTTCCCTGGGCGTGATTGAGACCTTACGCATGACGCGACCCGAGTTGCATTTCCTGGAGTTAGTGCACCGGCTCGATCGCGATACCTCGGGTGTGCTGATGCTCGCAAAAAAGCGTAGTGCCCTGGTTGAGTTGCATCGGCAGATTCGGGAGGGCCTGACTGATAAGCGCTATTACTTAGTAACGCATGGCCAGATCGCACTCGCAAGTCCAACGGTGCAATTGAAGTTCCCCCTGCATAAATACCTGCTAGCCAATGGCGAACGTCGCGTGAAAGTCGATCCGCAAGGGTTGCCAAGTCATACCTCCCTTCGAGTTACTGAAGTCTACGAGCGGGGCGAGGATCGAGTGAGCATGGCAGAGGCCCAATTAAAAACGGGCCGCACCCACCAAATTCGAGTGCACTTGCAAAAAATAGGGCATCCGATTTTGGGGGACGATAAATACGGCATCGATGATGAGGATCGCCGCTTAAAGCCTAAACGGCTTTTATTGCATGCCCACCTTGCCGGATTTATCCATCCGCGCAGTGGAGAAAAGATGCGGATCGAGTCGCCTTTGCCGCAGGACTTCACTGCCTTTCTGAAGGGCTTTCACCCAATCAAGCCAGAAACGGTATAGTGGTTTCTCACTATTCAGCAAGGTTCCCAGCAATGCCGCAAGTCCATTCACCCCACTACGCAAGTCATGGTAAAGACCAAGAGCGGCGCTATGAGTTGATTGTGTGGGACTGGGATGGCACCATCATCGACTCCACTCCGACGATCGTATTTTGCATTCAGCAGGCTTGCCGCGATCTTGGCTTTCCTGAGCCAGATGACTCTTTGGCGAGTTCAGTTATTGGATTGGGTATTCAGGATTCATTGCGTCGGGCGGTGCCATGGATTGAGCCGGCCCATTTCCCGAAAATGGTGGATCGTTTTCGCCACCATTATTTAGCGCGCGATCATGATCTGCATTTATTTGACGGCATTCGAGAGCTCCTTGAAGAGCTTCGGGCTGCTGGATTTCGCTTGGGCGTCGCGACAGGCAAGTCGCGCGTTGGCTTGGATCGTTCTTTGGCGCACCATAATCTAGGCCATGTGTTTGAAGAGACCCGAACTGCAGACGAGTCGTTTTCAAAACCGCACCCTGGCATGTTGCTCGAACTCTCGGATGTACTGCAAGTGCCGGTACGTCGAATGTTGATGGTGGGGGATACCACCCATGATTTACAAATGGCGATCAACGCTGGAGTGGACGGGGTTGCTGTAACCTACGGTGCCCATCCGCTCGATACCTTACAAACCACTGATTCGCTGGGCTATGTGCACAGCGTACCGGAGTTGAGTAACTGGCTTAAACAGAATACCTATATTGATTTAGCTGCTGCAAAACCTGCTTAAGGATTACACATGGAACACGAAAAAAATTGGGAGCGTCAAGCGCTGGAGCACCTGCTTTTAGAAAATCTAAAAGAGACTCGCAAGGCGCGGCGCTGGAAAACCGTATTACGCGTCCTGTCCCTCATCTTGATTGTTGGTTTCATTTTGCAAGTATTGGATCTTCGTCCTTTTGCTGGCAGCTTTGGTGCTGAGCGCCACACCGCGATGGTCAGTATCGAAGGTGAGATTAGCTCCAATGCTATCGCTAATGCCTTGGATGTTGGATCCGCACTGCAGGCCGCCTTTGAAAACGACAATAGCGTGGGTGTGATTTTGCGCATCAATAGTCCGGGCGGCTCACCAGTGCAATCGGGGATTATTAATGATGAGATTCGGCGCTTACGTGCACTGTATCCGAACAAGCCACTGCATGTGGTGGTCGAAGACATCTGTGCTTCCGGCGGTTATTACATTGCGGTTGCGGGCGATCAAATTCTGGTGGATAAAGCGAGCATTGTGGGTTCGATCGGGGTGGTGATGGATAGCTTTGGCTTTACTGGATTAATGGATAAGCTCGGCATCTCGCGCCGCATGATTACAGCGGGCTCCAACAAGGGCATGCTCGATCCGTTCAGCAAGGAGGATCCAAAGCAAGTTGAAATGGTACAAACCATGCTCAATGAAATTCACCAGCAGTTTATTGAGGTGGTGAAAGCAGGGCGCGGCGATCGCCTGAAAGAAACCCCCGATTTGTTTTCTGGTCGCGTATGGAACGGTGAGCAAGCTGTAAAAATGGGACTAGCCGATGGTTTTGGTACGGTCGATACGGTGGCCCGTGATGTCTTTAAGGCGCCTAATATTCTTGACTACACCATGAAAGAAAACTTTGCCGAACGGGTTGCGAAGCGCTTTGGTGCCGAGATGGGTTCGGCCGCCGGTAAAGCATTGGTGAAGTCAGGCGACATCAAATAAGGTTTAGTGCGCCAGCAATAAAAATACGCATGGCCGATTTTGCAAGGCGGCACACGCTGCCTCGCTTGCACATGTTTTCTTCCACTCTGCAACTGTCATGCTTCTGATTTCCTCGGTCTGCAGACTCAAGTCAAGCGCAAGACATAGGTATGTTTGTGGCGCAAGGGCTTGTAGGCAACTCGCCATCATGGCTGCGTTGCGATAAGGCGTCTCGATCCAAAGCTGGGTTTGCTGCAACTTACGTGACTCAGATTCCAATTGTTTGAGGCGCGCAGTTCGCTCACCGCCATCTTGCGGCAAATAACCCTGAAACGCGAAACGCTGCCCATTTAGCCCGCTCGCCATTAAAGCCAAGAGCAGTGAACTGGGGCCAATCAGTGGTTTAACGCAAGCGCCTAGGCGATGCGCTGCCCATACCAGCTCTGCTCCAGGATCGGCCACTCCAGGCACGCCGGCCTCAGACATCAGGCCAATGTCGTTGCCGCGCAGCAAGGGCTCGAGGAGTGCCTCCGGTTTGATTTTGTCGCCGTACTTGGCATTACGCGCAGCGCCGCGCCATTCTGTTATGTGCATTTCTTGTAGGGAGCACGCCAAAGGCACAAGGCCATCCATCGACTTTAATAAGGCACGCGCTGTTTTCGCGTCTTCGACAATCCAATGCGTGAGTTGCGATGCGCAGCGCATCGTTTCAATTGGCATGACGTGGGGAAGCTGTGCGGAGCGATCATCATCGCCCAAGGTATTGGGCACTAAATAGAGGGTTCCTAGCTTCGATGCAGTCTTCATTGCAGATCATTTCTTGAAGGAGGAATTTCAAAACCGGCATCCCGCAGCAGCGCACTTAATACAATCAAAGGGAGGCCAATGAGTGCTGTAGGATCATCCGAGCGAATCGATTCCAGCAAGGCAATACCCATGCCTTCGCATTTAGCACTTCCCGCACAGTCATAGGGCTGCTCTAACTTGAGATAACTGATCAGAGTGGCATCGGGCAAGTCCCGAAATCGAACATCGGTGGTGACATTCATCGCGACAGAATGATCTGCACGCATTAAGCAGACGGCAGTATGAAAGAAGACAGTCTGGCCACGCATGCGTTGCAACTGTAAAAGCGCATTGTCAAAATTACCTGGCTTGCCAATCGCTTCGCCATGCAGATCTGCAGCCTGATCTGAGCCGATGACCCATGCATTCGGATAAAGCTTTGCAATGGCGGTTGCTTTTGCAATCGCCAGGCGAAGCGCCATGGCGGCAACCCCTTCATTTGGCAGTGCGCGCTCATCCACATTGGGGGCAAGTGCCTCAAAAGGCAGGCCCAATCGTGCCAAAAGGTCGCGACGGTAAATCGAGCTCGAGGCCAAAATGAGCGGCTGATTTTGTAAGTTACCCATGCAGCAAGCGTACCTTCATTTAGACTAAGACCATGAATCGTAATCCCGTTTCACCTTCGCTGACCCTACCCACCGAGCTTAAGGCGCTGCGCACCGTTGATCTGTTGGTGCCTCAGACCTACTCTGGAAAAGGGCTTTTAGCTCTGGATGCATTGCCGCGAGTCGCTTTAGAGTCTGCCACACGCTCCACAGACGATGGCTTTGAATGGGCGGCGCAGACCTTTTTTGATGGGGTTACAGGGGGTGAACCGCGCCTCAAAATGAATTTAACCCTAAAGGGTCAAATGCACCTCATCTGCCAGCGGTGTATGCAGCCCTGCCTGGTTGAGACAGAAGAGTCGCGGCAGTTCGTGTTTTTGGCGAATGAAGCACTGGCAGATGCCTTTCCAATGGAGGATGATGCACTCGAGCCTTTGGTAGCGAGTTCGCAGTTTGATCTACTTGGGACGATCGAAGATGAGATTTTGCTCTCCCTGCCATTGATTCCAAAGCACCCCGAGGGGGTGTGTGAAGCGGCTAGCGTAGGGTCCGGGGTAGATGATTCTATGAATCAGGGCGAAGCAGAAAAAAAACCGGATAATCCCTTTAACATATTGAAAAATATGAAGAAAAAAGAGTAGCTTGTGGCACCGGAGCGACCCATTAATTGCTTTAATTCCACTCGGGAAGCCTGGTTTTTGACTGTTTTTATGTTAAACTCTTGTATTGCTTAGGAGTTCAACATGGCCGTCCAACAAAACAAAAAATCCCCTTCCAAGCGTGGCATGCACCGTGCGCACGACTTTTTAACTGCACCCGCTACCGCTGTTGAGGCGACTACCGGCGAGGCACATTTGCGTCACCACATTTCCCCAAACGGCTACTACCGTGGTCGCAAAGTGGTTAAAACCAAGAACGATTAATTCCTCAAATCACCTGATCGAAGCGGCTCTAATCTAATTAAGCCGCTTTTTTCTTAAAACCGATTTGCTGCAATGACCGAACCCAAGCGTGTCACTCTCGCAGTCGATGCCATGGGCGGAGACTACGGCATCTCAATCACCGTTCCCGCGAGTTGTGCTTTTTTATCTAGCCATGCGGATGCGAATATCACCTTCGTTGGTAATGTCGACTCAATCGAGCAAGCCTTAAGTGAACTCGGCGATATTCCGCGTGATCGCATTCAAATTATTGCAGCCACCGAAGTGGTCTTAATGGACGATTCCATTGAGGTCGCCTTGCGCCGCAAAAAAGATTCATCGATGCGGGTTGCAATTGAACAAGTTAGGGATCAAAAAGCCGATGCCATTATTTCTTCTGGCAATACGGGCGCCTTGATGGCCATCTCACGATACGTTTTAAAAACCTTGGATGGCATTGATCGTCCGGCGATTGCAACTGGCATGCCAAATGAACTCGGCGGGGCCACCACCGTCTTGGATCTGGGCGCCAACGCCGATTGCGAACCCTTGCATCTAATGCAATTTGCACAGATGGCGGACGTCATGGTGCGTGTTGTTGAAGGAAAGCCAAGCCCCACGATCGGTCTTCTCAATATTGGCGAAGAAGTGATTAAAGGCAACGAGGTTGTCAAACTCACGGGCGAGTTATTGCGTGCCAGCAATCTCAACTTTTACGGCAATGTTGAGGGTAATGATATTTTTAAGGGCACAACGGACATTGTGGTGTGCGATGGTTTTGTGGGCAACGTCGTTTTGAAAGCCAGCGAAGGATTGGCCAAAATGATGAGCGGCCTGATTCGCCATGAATTCAATCGCTCGTGGCTAACCAAAGCCATGGCGATGTGCGCCATGCTGCCGCTGCTGCGCGTGCGCAAGAGGGTCGACCACCGGCGTTATAACGGCGCTGTATTGCTGGGTCTGCGCGGATGCGTGATTAAAAGCCATGGCTCTGCGGATAGTTTCAGTTTTGGTTTTGCACTGGAGCGGGCATATGAGGCAGCCAAAGGCAATATGGTGGAACGCATTGCCGAGGCATTTGCAATGAGGGCGCCAGCATGACAATCCATTCCCGTATTGCCGGCACCGGCAGTTATCTACCAGCGCTGCGCTTAAGCAATGATGATCTCGTAGCGCGCCTGGCAAAGTCTGGCCTTGAGACCAGTGACGAGTGGATTAAGACGCGTAGTGGTATTGAGGCGCGTCACTTTGCAAGCGATAGCGAGCTCACTAGCGACCTTGGTATGAAAGCAGCTCAAGCCGCAATGGCAAGCGCCAATTGCACTGCTGCCGATCTGGATCTGATTATTTTGGCCACTTCCACGCCAGACCATTTGGGTGGCTTTCCGAGTACCGCGTGCGTAATTCAAGATAAGTTAGGCGCCCACCACGGCTGCGCCGCTTTTGATGTGCAAGCCGTATGTGCTGGTTTTATGTATGCCATGGCAGTTGCCGATGCCATGATTCGGACAGGCAACTATCGTAAGGTCTTAGTGATTGGCGCCGAAGTGTTTTCCCGCATCTTGGATTTTCAAGATCGCACCACCTGCGTCTTGTTTGGTGATGGCGCAGGTGCGGTAGTTTTGGAGGCAAGTAGTGAGCCCGGTATTTTGGCCAGTGCCTTGCATGCCGACGGAAGCCAGCGCGGCATTTTGTGCGTTCCTGGCCGGGCCGTCAGCGGCGGCATTACAGGATCGCCGTTTATGACCATGGATGGCCAGGCTGTATTTAAGCTTGCCGTCAAAGTACTCGAGCAAGTTGCCCATGAGGTACTTGATCGTGCAAACCTAAAACCCGAGCAAATTGATTGGCTCGTGCCACACCAAGCCAATATTCGTATCATGGAAGGCACGGCCCGCAAGATGGGTATGTCGATGGATAAAGTGATTGTGACCGTTTCAGAGCATGGCAATACATCCGCTGCGTCGATTCCATTAGCGCTCGATGCGGGCGTGCGATCGGGGCAAATTCAGCGCGGTCAGCATCTCTTACTTGAAGGTGTGGGCGGTGGTTTTGCCTGGGGCGCGGTCCTCCTAAAATATTAATTTAGCGATTCTTTGGAATTTTTCATATGACATTTGCATTTGTTTTTCCGGGCCAAGGTTCCCAGTCAGTAGGAATGCTCAACACCATTGCGGATCGCCCTGAAGTACGCGCTACCATTCAAGAGGCGTCCGATGCCTTGGGTGAGGACATTGGCAAGTTAATTGCCGAAGGACCTGCCGAAGCCTTATCACTCACCACGAATACACAGCCTGTAATGCTCACGGCCGGGGTTGCATTTTATCGTGCCTGGTTGGCTGCCGGCGGACCCAAGCCTGCAGTGATGGCTGGACATAGCTTAGGTGAGTACTCGGCCTTGGTGGCATCGAACGCATTGGCCTTCAAAGACGCAGTGCCGTTGGTGCGCTTTCGTGCGGAAGCGATGCAAAGTGCAGTCCCCGTTGGGACTGGTGGCATGGCAGCGATCTTGGGTTTGGATGATGCGACTGTAGTTGAGGTTTGCCGCGCAGCAAGCAATGCCGTAGGTGGGGTTGTCGAGGCCGTCAATTTCAATGCCCCTGGGCAGGTCGTGATTGCAGGCGCTAATGCCGCGGTGACCAAGGCCTGTGAGTTACTGAAAGAGGCGGGCGCAAAGCGTGCCTTACCCTTGCCGGTGTCAGCGCCATTCCATTCATCGCTGTTGCAACCCGCTTCAGAAAAACTAAAAACGTATTTTGAAAACCTGGTCATCGTTACTCCAGAAATTCCGGTGATTAATAATGTCGATGTCACCATCCTCAGTAGCCCGGCCGAGATTAAAGAATCGCTGGTGCGCCAGGCTGCCAAACCCGTACGCTGGCAAGAAATTATTCATGCGATGGCAGGGCAGGGTGTTACCCAGGTATATGAATGTGGTCCCGGCAAAGTGCTGGCAGGCCTCACCAAGCGCATTCATGAAGGCGTCATCGGCCTACCGATTTTTGATGCAGTGAGCTTGAATGAAGCTTTAGAAGCAGTTAAGCAACAATAAGTGCAAGGACTAAAAATGAATCTGGATTTAACAGGACAAATCGCACTGGTAACTGGGGCCTCCCGCGGCATTGGGCAAGCCATTGCCGATGCCTTGATGCAATCGGGCGCCAAGGTCATTGGTACCGCAACGACTGCGGAGGGCGCTGCTGCAATTGACGCGCGCTTAAAGGCCAATGGTGGCCGTGGAGTCGCACTAAACGTGACTGATCCTAAGGCGTGCGAGGACATTATTGATTTGGTTGTGAAGGACTTTGGCGGCATTCAGATTTTGGTGAACAATGCCGGCATCACGCGCGACCAGTTGGCCATGCGCATGAAATCCGAAGAATGGACCGATGTAATCGATACCAACTTAAGCGCGGTGTTTCGTTTATCGCAGGCAGTGCTGCGTCCAATGATGAAGGCACGATCCGGTCGCATCATTAACATCACCTCGATTGTTGGGCATATGGGAAATCCTGGGCAGGCGAACTATGCGGCGGCGAAGGCTGGGGTATCTGGCATGACCCGAGCTCTGGCTCGCGAGATTGGCAGTCGCAACATTACCGTCAATTGCGTTGCGCCCGGCTTTATTGATACCGATATGACCCGCGCTTTAAGCGAAGAGCAGCAAAATGCGCTCAAAGCTAATATCCCATTGGCTCGTCTGGGGACCCCTGAGGATGTGGCTCAGGCAGTGGCTTTTTTGGCCTCTCCGGCCGCAGCTTATATCACTGGAAATACCCTCCACGTCAATGGTGGCCTGTATTTAGCTTAATTTTACTAATCTGGAAACAGGCAGTTCTGCCACGGTTTGTGCCAAACTGCTAAAATCCTTGAATCATTTTTTTACAACCCCTGGGGGACTTAATGGATAACATCGAACAACGCGTTAAGAAGATCGTCGCCGAGCAATTAGGCGTAGCAGAGGGAGACATCAAGAACGAATCATCCTTTGTTAATGACTTAGGCGCTGACTCGCTTGACACAGTTGAATTGGTTATGGCTTTAGAAGA
>JBIPON010000207.1:0-2968 GCA_044379065.1 Polynucleobacter sp.
TTCATTGGCTTGCAATTAGCAGCGTTTGGATTCCTCTTTGCTGTGGGCATGATTTTCTTTTTGAAGCGCTACTGGGCGAAATTCCCCGCAGCTATAGTTTGTCTACTCGGTTTTTTTTGGATCCCCTTTGGAATTTTTGCTTGGCTTTCAGGCGGTGGTGGTTTGCCCCACTGGACTACACCTGCCTGGTTTTGCTTAGCGCCGTTTGCGGGGATCGGCATTGCCAGTGCATGGGCAACACAACAACGCCGACTCATTCGATTTATTTTTGTCCTTCAAATTGCGCTGTGCTTGATTGGCTTTGCCTTTGTTTTGTCTGGCGGCATTGTCAGTAGTAATCCAAGAAACAATCCGATTGCTGATTTATATGGCTGGGATCAGGCAGGTAAAACGGCATTGGCTCTGAGCAAAACCCACTCGGCTGCTGGTATTGCCGTTCAAAATTGGACCCTGGGTAGCCGCATCGCTTGGTATGCAAGGCCATCCCCCGTCTTTATCTTGGATCAACGCCAAGACCAGTTTGACTTGTGGTTCGGCAGCCTAAAACCGGGCTCCGACGTCATTGCAGTCAATTGGTCTGCAATGCCTTACGCTCTTCCAGTAAAAGGCCTTCAACCGCAATTACAAGGCGCATTTACCGAATGCCAAGCCTTAGAGCGGGTTGAAGTGAGGCATCTGGGGCGCGTTCTGTCCCATTTTGACTTTAGTCTGTGCAAAAACTGGACGCCAAAAGATCCGAACTAAGCGCTCGCCTGCTTTATCCTTACGGCTATGAGTGCAAAATCTGCCCCAGCAAGCACGTCCCCACGCTGGAAATACCTTCTAAAACGCAGTTGGCCGACCATACGGGTTGTACTATCGATTGCCTTGCTATGGAAGGCGACCAGCGGAATTGATTGGGCAGCCTTATTTGCATCCGATTTACAAATAGAACCCCTGTGGTTTATAGCGGCTTTTTTCTGTTTAAGTGGTGCATTTTTATGCGGTGGCTTGCGCTGGGGTTTGCTCATGCGCAGCGTAGGCTTTCAGGGCAGCATTGCAGGCTACATTTCCTTGTATTTTGCGGGCGGCCTGATTAATCAAGGTCTTCCCAGCACCTTAGGTGGTGACAGTTACCGCGCGATCGCCGGCAGTCACCTTAAACCCAGCGGCGAATTAGCGAGCAGCGCCTCTGAAGAAAAAAAACTCGATACCGAGTTACATCAGGAAGTTAACCTCCAGGAAGCCGATCCTACCTTGCGGCTAGGATTTGTAATGACTTTCGTTGATCGCTTACTTGGACTTGCAGGAAATAATTTACTCGGTGGCATCGGTCTCATTTTAGGCGGAGCTACCTTGGCCGCATGGGGAAATCAGCTCGGCTATGCTGTTATCGCCGTCATGGTGGCATCGTTTCTGATTGCGGCGATTGGATTGGCATGGGGACCAACACGCGCGCTACTGCAAAAACTACTGGATCGCTTTCGGATGAGCAGTGCATTGCCTGGGGTGCGCATGGCGTTTGCTTGGCCGATGAATATTGCGCAAGCGATATTTGGTATTGGTATTCATTTTTTAACCATCCTTGGTTTGGGTTTTTGTTTAAAAGCCTATGGCGCCGAAGTGCCGATTGAGGCACTCATGATTGGCTTGCCTGCCCTGAGCTTATTACTCATGCTGCCGATTAGTATTTCGGGCTGGGGTCTGCGGGAGGCTACCTTAGTATCGGTTCTAGCTTTATGGAGTATTGACCCCTCCCTGACCGTGCTGGGGTCGATTAGCTATGGCGCTATGACCCTTTTGTGCGTTTTGCCTGGTGCTTACGTCCTTCTCAAGCGAAAATAAGCCATGCACTTTCTTTGTAACCCTAAACCAAGTTATTTATGAGCATTAGCGTCAATACCATGCGAGCGATCGACCATTGGGTCGGTGTACCACTGTGCGCGATTATGAGTCCAGTGGTGGCGCTAATCGATTTAGTAAAGGGAATTTTTACTGCTGACCCCAAAGCGCCCAAAAAACTCCTCTTTATTGAGCTCTCCGAAATGGGTAGCGCAATCTTGGTGGACCCGGCCATGCGCAATGCCCAAGCGCGCGGTGCGGAACTTTTCTTCTTAATCTTCAAAAGCAATCGAGCCAGCCTGACTTTGCTAAATACAGTCAAGCCTGAAAATATTTTCACAATTGATGCCTCTAGCCTAAGGACATTGCTTGTCGATACGATCGCCTTTTTGATTAAGGCGCGCATGCGTGGCATCGATACCGTAGTCGACTTGGAATTGTTCTCCCGCTTTACTGCCTTGCTAACTGGCCTATGTGGCGCTCGCAGACGTGTGGGCTATCACATCTTCCATGGTGAGGGATTATGGCGTGGCACGATGCTCACCCGTAAAGTGCACTACAACCCGCACATCCACATTACCAAGAATTTCTTTTCTTTAATTCATGCGGCCTTTGCCACTGAAATCGAAGTCCCGTTTAGCAAGATTCAGATTCGCGATGACGAAATTCAGTTAGCGCAGGCAGTCATTGATCCTGCTGTGCGTAACGCAGTACTGGAGCGCATTGAGTCTTTGGCCCGCAACGCCGATGTAGCTTACCGTCATGGCCAGCAACGCCTCATTTTGATCAACCCCAATGCCAGCGATTTATTGCCACAGCGGCGTTGGTCGCAGCAGCGCTTTTCTGAACTGATACGTGCAGTGCATGCCCGCTGGCCAGCTGATTTGATCTTGATTACGGGATCGCCCGCTGAATTTGATTATGTTGAGAAGGTGCGACACGTTGCTGAAGTAAAAGCGGCGATCAATTTTGCTGGGCAGGTTAAGTTCGCTGAACTGCCTGCGCTGTACACCCTATCGGATGTCATGGTCACGAATGATTCTGGGCCAGGTCACTTTTCTGCTGTCACGGCACTGCGCACCGTCGTTTTGTTTGGGCCTGAGACCCCAATGCTCTATGGCTCCATTGGAAATTCGATTGCCATTAC
>JBIPON010000208.1:0-2967 GCA_044379065.1 Polynucleobacter sp.
CCCCGCCCGATCAATTTGCGCGTGATCTAAAAAATCCAATAAATAGCTAAATTCTTCTTCAGTTTCTCCAGGGAAACCCGCAATGAAGGTACTGCGAATTACCAGCTCAGGGCAGATAGCGCGCCATGCCTCTATGCGATCTAAATTACGCTCACCGCTAGCAGGGCGCTTCATGCGTTTGAGCACATCGGGATGGGCATGCTGCAACGGAATATCAAGGTACGGTAATAGTCCATAGCCATGTTCTTTAAACTCAGCCATCATCGGTAGTACATCATCGACGTGCGGATAAGGATAGACGTAATGCAGGCGCACCCAGGCTTGATGCTCACGTGCAATTTGATTGAGGGCGCTGACTAAATCCAGCATCTTTGTTTTAAGTGGCTTGCCATCCCAAAAACCAGTACGGTATTGCACATCAACCCCATAGGCGCTGGTATCTTGGGATACAACCAGCAATTCCTTCACGCCAGACTCAAATAGGCGCTTTGCTTCCAGCAGAACTTCGCCAATCGGCCGAGACACTAAATCGCCACGCATACTGGGAATGATGCAAAAGGTACAGCGGTGGTTGCAGCCTTCCGATATTTTTAAATAGGCGTAATGTTTTGGCGTGAGCTTCACCCCGATGGGTGGCAGTAAATCGGTAAAGGGGTCGTGCGGCTTGGGTAAATGCAAATGAATCGCTTGCATTACTTCGGCTGTGGCGTGAGGGCCCGTCACTGCAAGCACCTTGGGGTGAATGCTTTTAATTAAATCAGAGCCATCGTCATTTTTACGCGCGCCAAGGCAGCCCGTCACAATTACCTTGCCGTTTTCAGCCAAGGCCTCGCCAATGGTGGCGAGCGACTCTTCGACGGCAGAGTCAATAAAGCCACAGGTATTGACGACGACTAGATCAGCACCCGAATAGTCTTTAGCGGTCTCATACCCCTCCGCACTCAATTGCGTGAGGATGAGCTCTGAATCAACTAGCGCCTTAGGGCAGCCTAAGGAAACAAAACCAACCTTGCCTGCCACAACTATTCGTTTTCTTTTTTAGGCGTTGGGGGTGTAAAAGGAAATCCTTTAAACAGACTTTGCGAACCTTGCATCTGCTCTTGCATCTTCATAAACAGATCTTTGCTCTGCTCCATGTAGTTGCCCATCAAGCCCTGCATCATCGGATTCTGCATATTCATGGCCTGAGCCCACGCATCTGCGCCGCCAGTAACGCCTTTGGATTGATCACTTAATGTGCCGTGGATATCAACAAACGATTGCATGGTTTTTTCCAAGTAATTGCCCATCAGGCCTTGCATGGAGTTGCCGTAAAAACGAATAATTTGCGAAAGCATTTGCGAAGAAAAGACCGGGGAGCCGCAGGCCTCCTCTTCCAAGATAATTTGCATCAAAATATTGCGTGTCAGATCGTCTTCGGTTTTGGCGTCAACTACTTTGAATGCCTCATTTGCCATCACCAAGCCTTTGATATCGACCAAGGTCACATACGTGCTGGTTTGCGTATCGTATAGGCGGCGATTAGGGTACTTCTTAATCAGCCGCTCTTCACCCGCTCGTTTTGTTCTGGTTGCCATATCCCCAATCCTCCGCACTACATGAATGCCATAACCGACAGTTTAGCTCTGGAATTATCCCGTATGGATGCCGCCGTTGAGGGAGAAATCGGCTCCAGTAGCAAATGCAGCGTCATCCGAGGCAATATAAGCACACATCGAGGCAATTTCATCCGGGGTTCCCAGGCGTTTTACCGGGATGGCAGCAACAATTTTTTCCAGTACATCGGGCCGAATTGCCTTGACCATATCGGTTGCAATGTAGCCAGGGGAGACGGTATTGATTGTGACTCCCTTTCCAGCCACCTCTTGCGCTAGGGCCATCGTAAAGCCATGTAAGCCAGCTTTCGCGGTGGAGTAGTTGGTCTGCCCAAACTGACCTTTTTGACCATTAACGGAGGAAATATTGATGACCCGACCCCAGTTATTGTCAATCATGCCTTCGATCACCTGCTTGGTTACATTAAATAGGGAATTGAGGTTGGTATCGATAACCGCCTTCCAATCCTCTGGCGTCATCTTACGAAAGACACTGTCCCGCGTAATGCCGGCATTGTTGACCAAAATGTCGACGCGGCCCACCTCAGCCTTAACTTTGTCGAATGCCGCTACGGTCGATGCCCAATCGGACACATTACCTTCGGAAGCGATGAAGTTATAGCCCAGGTCTTTTTGCTCACCAAGCCAGCGATCCCGCCGCGGTGAATTCGGTCCACAGCCCGCAATGACCAAATGCCCTTTTTTAGAGAGCCGCTGGCAAATCGCGGTACCAATTCCACCCATACCACCTGTTACATAAGCAATTCGTTGTGACATCGTATTACCCTCTTTTCTCTATGTGTGTTGCGTCTTTAAGGTGCTGCATTCATTAATACAAATTTTTTATGTTGCTTCGTCCACTTTTTCTTTGACATACTTTCCGGGAGCGGCCACCCCTTTTTTGTACTTTGCATTCCCAAAGGAGCTGCTCGCCTTTACTTGCTTCCCACCAAATTGGGCAAGCCATTCGGTGTAGTCTGGCCACCAACTGCCGCGAACATCCTTAGCAGCAGCAAGCCAATCCTCTGCCTTTGCTGGTAATTTGGAATTGACCCAGTAGTGGCGTTTATTTTTTGCGGGCGGATTAATCACACCAGCAATATGGCCGGATGCGCCCAGTACAAAGCGGTTCTTACCTTTAAGAATTTGAGTCGAGCGATAGCCGCTATGCCATGGAACAATGTGATCATCGTGCGATGCGTAAATGTAAGCGGGACAGTCAATTAATGAAAGATCGACTTTTTCCCCGCAAACCTTAAGCTTGCCTGGCTTCACCAATTCATTTTGCAAGTAGGTATGGCGTAAATACCAGCAATACATTGGGCCCGGCAGATTGGTGGAGTCGCCATTCCAATACAGTAAATCAAATGGC
>JBIPON010000209.1:0-2966 GCA_044379065.1 Polynucleobacter sp.
CATGGCTTTAATCGTACTTACAGATGCAAAACTGGCTTTTGGCCACGTTGACTTACTAGCTAACACCGCTTTTTCACTCGAATCCGGTGAGCGCGTTGGCTTAATTGGTCGCAATGGCACTGGCAAATCCTCCCTTCTCAAAATTCTGGCTGGCCTTGAAAAACTAGACGATGGCCTATTGCAATACCAACAAGGCTTGCGTATTGCGTATGTGCCCCAAGAGCCGATTTTTGAGGCGACGGAAACCGTATTTGATGCAGTCTCGAAAGGTGTATCCCAGGCGAAGTCCTTGAGGGAAGAATATGAGGCACTCAGTGTAGGAGATTGGGATGATGCATCCCATCAGCGCCTCGATGAGTTGCAATCTGCCTTAGAGGCAGTCAGTGGCTGGAATTGGGAGCAGCGCGTACACGAAACCCTAGATCGATTGCATTTGCAAGCCGAGATGAAAATCACAGCACTATCGGGGGGCACGAAAAAGCGCGTCGCCTTGGCGCAAGCCTTGGTTGCCGTGCCAGATGTACTATTACTCGATGAACCAACCAATCACCTAGACCTCGATTCCATTACGTGGTTAGAAGAATTGCTGCGCGAGTATCAAGGCTCAGTAGTCTTGATTACCCATGATCGTGCATTTTTGGATGCGGTCTGTACCCAAATTGTGGAACTGGATCGTGGCATTCTACGCAGTTACCCTGGTAATTTTTCAGCGTATGAGGTTTTAAAAGACCAAGAGCTCAATGCCGAGTCTTTAGCGAACGCCAGAGCAGACAAACTACTAGCGCAAGAAGAAGTTTGGATACGCAAAGGTGTTGAGGCAAGGCGCACGCGTAGCGTTGCCCGCATCGCCCGTTTGGAAAAATTACGGGCTAGTCGCGCACAGCGCCGCGATGAAATGGGTCAGGTCAAGTTGGCCGTGTCCGCAGGGGATCGTAGCGGCAAGATCGTCGCAGACTTACAGAACGTATCTAAATCCTATGATCGCCCGATCGTTCAAGACTTTACCGCCACCATCTTGCGTGGCGACAAGGTTGGCCTACTTGGCCCGAATGGCGCAGGGAAGACAACATTACTAAAACTGATTCTTGGCAGCATTACTCCAGATTCGGGAACGGCCGTGATGGGTACGCGCATTGAAGTGGCTTATTTTGATCAAATGCGCGAAGGTCTTGACCTTAATGCGTCGCTAGAAGATTACATCAGCCCCGGAAGTGAATGGATCGAAATCAACGGGAACCGCAAGCATGTTAAGAGCTATTTAAGTGATTTCTTATTCGCGCCGGAGCGCACCAATTCACCGGTCAGCACTTTGTCAGGCGGTGAGCGCAATCGCTTGTTGCTTGCTCGCCTATTTGCAAGACCAGCAAACGTCTTGGTACTCGATGAGCCTACCAATGATTTGGATATCGACACCCTGGATCTCTTGGAGCAATTGCTTCAGGACTATAAGGGCACGGTCTTTTTAGTCAGCCACGACCGTTACTTTTTGGACAATGTAGTGACCAGCATTATTGCCAATGAAGGTGATGGATTTTGGCGTGAGTACGAAGGCGGCTATGAGGACTGGAAAATTCAGAAGGCGCGCTCCGACAAAATTCGTTCGGAAAACGGGAGCCTAAAGACAGAGCCTGTCGCAAAAGCTAGCATCAAGTCAGCAGAAAAAGAAAGTAAGGACACAAAGCCAGTTGCCGCTAAAAGCGGCGTTCAAAAACTCAATGGCAAAGAGCGCCAGGAGTTAGAGGCATTGCCTTTGCAGATTGAAGTGCTTGAGGCAGAGCAGGCTGAGATTGGTTTGGCGATGAGCAATCCCGATTTATACAAAAATGAGCCTGAACTGGCTGCGAGCATGCAAGCCCGCTTAACAGAAGTGACCAATCAGGTCGATGCCATGCTGCAGCGCTGGGAATTTCTCCTGAGCCGTTCAGAGTCCTAAGCCCAGACTTGCTTATTCTTTACCAGAACTGGTATTAGCAACGTTAGCAAGGTGGAGTTGGCTGCGGAGCTGATCAAGCTCTTCTAGCAAATTCAGGGCCAATGCAACGCCCGGCAGATTTAGCTCCAAGTCGTGCATGAGTCTCGCAGCCGTTTTGGCGCGCTGCAGGGAGTTCCCACTAAAGCGCCAATCTTCTGGCGATGCTCCCGCTGGGCTTAAAACGCCTTCAGAGACCCAAGCCATGATGAGATCTTCTGGGGTATGCGTTGCTTGAGCCAATTCCACCATTGTCATATGTACATCATGTTCAACAATGCTGCCTTCAATCCAGGTAATGTGAGTTTGCGCCATGCTATTTATCCCTTTCAGTGACTTCTGGGCTTGAAATCAAATACACCTTGCAGCGTGCGATAGGCTTCTTTTTGCGCCTCGGTTTCTGCTTTGGGTAAAACAATGTTGGGTACAACGTAGAGATCACCAGGCTCTTTGCTGGGGATGCCTTTACCTTTGAGGCGCATCTTACGCCCAGCAGCGGTGCCGGCTGGAATAGTGAGCTCAAGCAAAGCACCGGTTGGCATTGGTACATTGACGGTAGTGCCTAATGCTGCCTCCCATGGGCTCAGTGGTAAATCAAAAAATACATCCTTGCCATCGACTCGGTACCTTGGATCAGGATGAATACCGATCTCCAAATACAGATCACCTGCTGGTCCGCCGCCAAAGCCAGGACCGGCTTGACCCGCCAGACGTAAATTCTGGCCCGCTCGAATGCCTTGCGGAATGCTGACATCCAATTTGCGCTCTTGCATGAACAACTGACCCTGATCATCGTAAGCCGGCATGCTTAATCCAATGGTGCGTTTGGCTCCCTGAAACGCATCAATTAAATCAATCATGATCTTGGCATGTTGATCTTGGCCTTTGGCGGATCGCGCTTGCGATTGACGTCCAGCTTGGGCGCGAGCACCTCGGCCAAACAGGGATTCAAAAAAATCACTTTGGTCGCCACTAAATTCGCCATCAGCAAAGCCAC
>JBIPON010000005.1:0-26830 GCA_044379065.1 Polynucleobacter sp.
GTAATCAGCGCATCCGCCTCAATGGTGAGGGTATCGCGCGCGAGCTTTAGGATTTGGTCTTGCGTCTTCGCTATCATGGGATGAGTATATGCCGTCAGTCCTTCAATTAACCCTCATTTTGCTGGCTTCCGGTGTTGCCGGAGTCCTTATTTTCCGCTATTTTGGCTTGCCGCCAATTTTGGGCTATTTGGCCATCGGCGTCTTAATTGGGCCAAAGGCCTTTGGAATTGCCAGCGACTCTGAAACAGTGCGCTATTTGGCAGAGTTTGGGGTGGTTTTTTTGATGTTCTCCATCGGCCTAGAATTTAACCTCCAAAAGCTGCGGGCAATGCGCTCCATCGTATTTGGTTTGGGCGCCAGCCAAGTGCTCTTGACCATGGCTTTAACCATCCTCAGCAGTTTTTTACTGAATTGGTTCTACCCCATGAACTGGCAGGCCGCACTCGCCTTGGGTGGCGCCTTGTCCATGTCCTCCACTGCCATTGTGACGAAATTGCTTTCAGACCGGGGTGAGCTCGAAACAGAGCATGGCCGAAACGTCATCGGCGTACTGTTGTTTCAGGATCTGGCAGTGGTCTTTTTATTAATTTTGCTACCCGCCCTTAGTCAAGATCCGAAAGACCTCTTTTTTGCTTTAGGTATTGCGCTGATCAAAATCTCCATTGCCTTGTTTTTGATCTTCTTTGTTGGTCGCCAAATGATGAGTCGGTGGTTTAGATTGGTTGCGCAATTTCGTTCACAAGAATTATTCATGCTCAATTTGTTATTGATCGTATTGGGCTTTTCTGCGATTACGGAGCATTTGGGTTTATCGCTGGCCTTAGGGGCTTTTTTAGCCGGCATGCTGATTTCAGAAACTCCTTTCCGCCATCAAGTGGAGGAGGACATCAAGCCATTCCGCGATGTGCTCTTGGGATTGTTCTTCATCACGGTAGGCATGCTTTTGGATCTGCATGTGATTTTGGATCAATGGGTCTTAGTGCTTGCCCTGTTAGCGGCGATCGTCATCATCAAGTTCGCCATGATCGCTGCTTTGGCAAGAGCCTTTAAGGCGAGTGCAGGCGTAGCGATTCGAACCGGTTTGTGTTTATGTCAAGCCGGTGAATTTGGTTTTGTGCTCTTGAATCAAATTGATGGCTTGAAATTGATTGACCCAGCATTAAGCCAAGCACTGCTAGCGGCGATGCTGATATCAATGTTTGGCGCCCCCTTCTTAATTCAATACAGCGACCGGATTGCATTACGCTTTGCAAGTAGCGAATGGTTGCTGCAGTCGTTGGCGCTGACACGGGTTGCAGCAAAAAGTGTGCGCCATGAAAACCACATCATTATTTGCGGTTTTGGCAGAGCAGGTCAAAGCCTTGCACGTATGCTTGATCAAGAAAAAATTTCGTACATTGCATTGGATCTAGATCCCGATCGCGTTGCCGAAGCTAGCATGGCGGGGGATCAAGTCGTGTATGGTGATTCCAGCCGAGAAAAATACTTAGTGTCCGCCGGCATTGCGCGTGCTAAAGCCGTTGTAGTCACTTTTGCGGATACGGCTGCCAGCTTAAAGGTTCTATATCAAGTTGAGCGTTTGCGCCCCGGCATGACCACGCTGGTGCGTACCAAAGACGATTCAGACTTGAAAAAACTCGAGGCAGCCGGTGCAACGGAAGTGGTGCCCGAGCTCATTGAAGGCAGCTTGATGTTGGCATCCCACGTCCTTTTGATTATGGGTGTGCCGATGCGTAAAGTGGTGCGCCGAGTAACGGAAGCGCGTGAGGCTCGCTATGGCTTATTGCGTGGTTACTTTCGGGGGTCGGAAGGCGATGACTTGGAGGAGAATGAGTCGTGGCATTTGCATACCATTACCTTGCTTTCTGGCTCGCATGCGATTGGCAAAACTCTGCAAGAGATTAGTCCGGATTTAGAGGGCGTAGAAATTCAGACAGTACGACGCAAAGTCGGCGGCGAAGACTACGTGAAGCTCCCCCTTGATCCGGATTTGCGTCTACTAGAGAACGACATCCTGGTGTTGTCGGGCAGCTCCGAATCAACGGACATTGCTGAAAGCAAACTGCTCTAAGGCATTTCTCGTCTTAGGCGGCTACTTTCTTTGCCTTGACTTTAGCGGGCCTTGTTTTTAGCAGTGGAGCTAGGTAGTGGCCAGTAAAACTATCTGGATTCTTGGCCACATCTTCAGGGGTGCCGGTTGCAATAATCAAACCACCGCCAGCTCCGCCCTTTGGCCCTAAATCAATAATCCAGTCTGCGGTTTTAATCACATCCAAATTGTGCTCAATGATCACAATCGTATTACCCTGTTTTTTGAGCGTGTGAATCACGGTCAACAGCAATTGGATGTCATGAAAGTGCAGTCCCGTAGTAGGCTCATCCAAAATGTAGAGGGTTCTGCCTGTATCGCGTTTCGAGAGCTCAAGCGATAGCTTCACCCGCTGCGCCTCTCCGCCCGAGAGTGTCGTAGCACTTTGACCGAGCTTGACGTATCCCAAACCAACATCTAGCAAGGTTTTGAGTTTGCGCTTGACCACTGGTACGGCTTCAAAAAATTCATGCGCTTGCTCAATTGTCATTGCCAAGACTTCGTGAATGTTCTTTCCTTTGTAGCGGATGTCTAAGGTTTCACGGTTATAGCGTTTACCGTGGCAAACATCACAAGGGACATATACGTCGGGCAAAAAGTGCATTTCAACCTTAAGGACGCCATCGCCCTCACAGGTTTCGCAGCGACCGCCTTTGACGTTAAACGAGAAGCGGCCTGCTTCATAGCCGCGCTCGCGCGATGCAGGTACACCAGCAAAAAGTTCACGAATGGGCGTGAACAAGCCTGTGTAGGTTGCAGGATTAGAGCGGGGTGTTCGACCAATCGGCGATTGATCAACGCTAATCACCTTATCAAAGTGCTCAAGGCCTTCAATCGCTTTGTGAGGCGCTGGCTCCGCATTCGACTTATAAATATGGTGTGCAACCGCATGGTGCAAGGTGTCATTAATCAAGGTTGATTTGCCAGAGCCCGATACGCCGGTGACGCAAGTTAGAAGACCTACGGGAATTTCGGCATTTACGGATTGCAAATTATTGCCTGTAGCACCGATGATTTTTAAAAAGCGATCACTGGCAGGGATGCGCTTTTCAGGTACTTCGATGCGTTCGCGTCCAGCTAGGTAAGCGCCTGTGAGCGAGTTGGGATTGGCCTCCACTTCGGCAGGCGTGCCTTGTGCCACCACTCGGCCGCCATGAACGCCTGCACCCGGACCAATATCAATCACGTAGTCGGAGGCCCGAATCATGTCTTCGTCATGCTCAACTACGAGCACACTGTTTCCTAAATCACGCAGGTGCTTGAGGGTACCAATCAAGCGATCGTTATCGCGCTGGTGCAAGCCAATCGAAGGTTCATCCAGCACATACATCACCCCAGTTAGGCCTGAACCAATTTGCGAGGCCAGGCGAATGCGTTGCGCCTCACCACCAGAAAGTGTGTCAGCACTGCGCTCGAGCGACAGGTAATCGAGGCCAACATCGTTTAAGAAGGTTAAGCGAGAGCTAATCTCTTTCACAATCTTGTCGGCGATTTCTCGTTTTGCGCCTTTGAGCTGGAGAGTTTCAAAATACTCTTTGGCTTCTTTGAGGGGCAGTGCGCTGATTTCAAAAATACCGCGTGATTGCTTGCCGTCACCTACTTTGACAAAGCGCGCTTCACGGCGCAAACGGGTCCCATTGCAGTCGGGGCAGGAGCGAATATTTTGATAGCGCGATAATTCTTCACGAACTGCCATTGATTCGGTTTCGCGGTAACGGCGTTCAAAGTTAGCCACAATCCCTTCGAAGGGATGTTGCCGCACGCTTAACTTGCCCCGCTCATTTAGATACTCAAAGGCAATATTAGTATCGCCGGATCCCATTAGCACGAGGTCTTGTGCTTTTTTGGGTAGGTTCTCAAATGGTTTCTCAATATCAAAACCGGCATGCTTTGCTAGAGTCTGAAGCAGTTTGAAATAAAACTGATTGCGGCGATCCCAGCCTTTAATTGCGCCTGAGGCCAGCGATAAATCAGGGTGCGCCACAATGCGCTTGGGATCAAAAAAGGAGATGTGGCCTAAGCCATCGCAGGAAGGGCAGGCGCCCATCGGATTGTTAAATGAGAAGAGCCGCGGCTCAAGCTCTTGCAGCGAGTAAGAGCAAATTGGGCATGCAAACTTACTAGAAAAAATCGTATCAACGCCGGTATCCATGTCGACAATCATCGCTTTGCCGTCCGCTAAGCGCAGTGCTGTTTCGAAGGACTCGGCTAAGCGCTGCTGAATATCAGGACGCACCTTAATACGATCCACTACAACCTCAATCGAATGCTTGTCAGTTTTTTTCAACTTAGGCAGCTGATCCACTTCAAAGATCTCGGCTTTTGCAGTGTTGGTGGTGCCGCCACCCGAGCGCACCCGAAAGCGCACAAAGCCTTGCGCCTGAAGATCCTGAAACAGGTCTACAAACTCGCCCTTACGTTCACTCACGACGGGCGCCAAAATCATTAACTTGGTTTCCGGTGGGAGCGCCATCACGGTATCCACCATTTGTGAAACACTCTGTGCTGCCAGGGCTAGATTGTGTTCTGGGCAATGCGGTGTCCCAGCCCTGGCAAACAAGAGTCGCAAATAGTCATGGATTTCCGTGACCGTGCCTACGGTAGAGCGGGGATTATGGCTGGTTGCTTTTTGTTCAATCGAGATCGCGGGGGATAGACCTTCGATGACATCCACATCCGGCTTTTCCATTAGTTGAAGAAATTGACGGGCATAGGCAGACAGCGACTCGACGTAGCGGCGCTGTCCCTCGGCATACAGGGTATCGAATGCCAGCGAGCTTTTACCGGATCCCGAGAGTCCAGTGAGAACCACTAACTTCTCTCTGGGGATGTCCAGATTGATATTTTTCAGGTTGTGCGTGCGCGCACCGCGGATCTTGATTTCGTTATTCATGGTTTTTAGGCGTAACTTGTTAATATAGCCTTTTCCCATGAATTCTTCCGAACTCCGCTCGACTCTAGCTCTGGCAGGCATATTTGGCCTGCGGATGCTGGGCCTTTTTCTGCTTTTGCCGGTCTTTAGCCTGCATGCGGAGGGTTTGCCGGGTGGTGATCGCGCCTTTTTGGTCGGATTGTCCCTGGGCATGTTCAATATTGTTCAGGCCTTCTTTCATATTCCGCTGGGCGCACTGTCCGATCGGATTGGTCGACGCCCCGTTGTGGTCGGAGGCCTCATTTGCTTTGTGCTGGGCGCCCTGATTGCTGCTAGCCACGATGATTTGTTATGGATTGGCATTGGTCGTGGGCTCATGGGCGCGGGCGCGATTTCTGCGGCGATTTCGGCCTGGGTGGCCGACCTGGTGAGTGAAAAGGTACGGACCATGGCCATGGCCATTGTGGGTGGCAGTATTGCCATTTCATTTGCGCTCTCCTTGGTCTTGGCAGCTCCCATTTATCGCTGGATTAACTTAGACGGGATGTTCCTCTTATTGGCTGCAATGGGCTTTGTGGCTATTTTGGTTGCGCTTTGGTATGTGCCGACCCCCGAGAAAAAAACCACTCCCCAGCACACCCCGTTTTTTACTATCCTGCGTCGCCCCGAGTTAATACGCCTGAATGTCGGTGTCTTTGTTTTAAATGCAACGCAAGTGGCGATGTTTTTAGTCGTGCCGCGCTTATTGGTGCAGATGGGTTTTCCGCTGTCGCGCCATTGGGAAATTTACCTTCCGGTATTGCTGATCTCGTTTGCATTGATGGCGCCGATTTTGATCTTAGGTGAAAAGAAGCAGCGCCTCCGGGTTGCGGTATTGGTAGCTATTGGCCTGCTATTTATTTCGCAAGCAGTGTTTGTTGAAGCCACCACCATTTTGCTAATTTCTGCAGCCTTGTTGATTTACTTTGTCGGATTTAATTTACTCGAGGCACTGCAGCCCTCCTTGGTATCGCGTTGGGCTCAAGACTCCAAGGGCACGGCGCTCGGTATTTACAACACCACCCAGTCCTTGGGGCTCTTTTTTGGTGCTGCGGTTGGTGGTTTGGTAACCCAATACTTTGGCGAGTTATCGGTGTTTATGCTGGGAATGGCGCTCATTTTTGCCTGGCTTATAATTGCCTGGTCGATGCGCGAGTTACCAGCAAAAAAGCATGCCTAGGAAACTCCAGCCGCATAAACAGACAAGTTGACTACTTACCCGCTGTACAAGCCTCATTAATACTAGTGCATTGATTTACATTTTTTTCACATACATTTTCTTCGGGAGACATCATGGCATCGGTAAATAAAGTCATCATCGTGGGT
The DNA here is from genome assembly GCA_044379065.1 of Polynucleobacter sp. GTDB lineage: Bacteria > Pseudomonadota > Gammaproteobacteria > Burkholderiales > Burkholderiaceae > Polynucleobacter. Next base: position 6,327 of record JBIPON010000005.1, read on the forward strand.
AACATTGGACGGGACCCAGAAACACGCTATATGCCTAGCGGCGACGCAGTAACCAATATTTCAGTAGCTACATCGGATCGCTATAAAGACAAGCAAACCGGTGAGATGAAAGAAACCACAGAATGGCATCGCGTTGCGTTTTTTGGCAAGCTTGCTGAAATTGCGGGGCAGTACCTTAAAAAGGGATCGCAGGTCTATGTTGAGGGCCGTTTGCGTACACGCAAGTGGGCTGACGCCAGTGGTCAAGAAAAATACTCCACCGAGATTGTGGCGGACTCGATGCAGATGTTGGGCTCGAAGATGTCTGGTGGCAGTGAGGGCAGTGAAAGCTATTCACGCCCTAAGTCGTCTGAGTCGAACGCAGCACCAGCACCCACAGCAGCATCCTTGGGTGCAATGGACGACGATATTCCGTTTTAACTAGTGCTACTGTCTGGCGTGGCGCGTGTTGTCAGGCCAGACAGCGTTGTAATCGGTTCGAAACGGATTGATATCAAGGCCTCCTCGCCGCGTGTAACGCGCATAAACCGATAACTTTTCTGGTTTGCACTGCCGTTTGATATCGCAAAAGATGGTTTCAGCACAGTGCTCATGAAATTCCCCGAGCTCCCGAAACCCAATTAAATAACGCAGTAAACCTTCTTCTTCAATCGGCCTGCCTTGGTAGCGAATTTGAATACTGGCCCAGTCGGGCTGTCCGGTTACTGGGCAATTTGATTTGAGTAAATGCGACACCACACATTGCTCGATGGGAGAGCGAGTGTGATCTGCTTTCAGTAAAGCAGGATTTGCTGACACATTTGGATCAACTTCGATGTCGAGGCGATCCAGCAAAACCCCATCCATTTCGCGCATACCGCGTTTTGACATTTGCTCCGGAGTGAGAATGCGCATCCGAATCGGCGCTCCTGCAACCGCCGATAAATCAGCCACGACCCGCTCCCGCAGGGTTTCTTCATCTGCAATGCGTTCACTGTTCAGGCTATTTAAAAACAGCTTGAAGGATTTGGACTCGATCATGCAAGGGGAGTCTGCGGGAATTTCAAACTCAGCTAAGGCGATTTGTGGTTTGCCTTTTAAATTGAGCCAGCTGAGCTCAAATGCATTCCACAGATCAACGCCAAAAAATGGAAGTGCACTTGCTGCACTAAGTCCCAACTTCAATCGGTTTTCTGCGCGTGGAATCGGAAAGAGCACACTGGGGTCATAGTGCTCGGGGTAGGCGGTTTCTTTACCAAGTGGTAATTGAGGGGAGTCGGAATAGCTCATGAAGAATATGGGTAAGGCGCGCCGAATTAACTGCCGGATTTTGGGCGATTAGCGACCCCTGAAACCACATGCCCCGTTGGCGCAACCGATGCTGCTGAATTGCAATGCCCGGTTTGATCGTCAAAGAAAAAATCAGGCTCGAATTCGCGAAGGAACTCACTTTTGGAAAGGCCGCCTAAGAACATCGCTTCATCTACATCGATACCCCAATTCATGAGGGTGCGAATCGCGCGTTCATGCGCAGGAGCAGAGCGTGCAGTCACTAATGCAGTTCGAATGCGCATGCCATGTGCGGCTTGTGTCCCAGACTGACTTTGCAGGCGGTGCAGCGCTTCTAGTAAAGGCTTGAAAGGACCCGGTGGCAGTGGAATCGCTACCTTTTTGCTTTCGTGATCAACGAAGGCCTCTAGCCCGCTACTCTGAAAAACTTGCTCTGCTTCATCTGAAAATAAAACGGCATCACCGTCAAAGGCAATGCGAATTTCATTGGGATGTGATTCGGCAGTTTTACTGGACTCGGGGTAGACGCGTGCCGCCGGAAAGCCAGCATCAATCGTCGCCCGCACATCATCTTCATTGGCTGATAAAAACAAATTCGCCTGCAATGAGCGCAGGTAGTGGTAGGGCGGCCTGCCACGAGTAAATACGCCGCGCTCCAAGCGAAGCTGGTGATGCTCTGCAGAGCGGAATACACGCAAGCCGCTAACTGGATCATTGCGTGACAAGATCACCACCTCTACGCGTTGCTCGTCCCCATCGTTGAAGGCCAATAGTTTTTGTACCAGCGGAAAGGCAACGCCCGTTTGCGCAGGCATAGCCAGTCGATCGAGTTGTAACTTCATATAGGCACTATCATCGCTGGTTTCAAATAAGCGATTCTCTTCCTCAAAGTCAAAGAGGGCGCGCGATGAAATCGCAACAACGAGTTTTCCGGTCAGGCTATAGGACATTCAACTGACTTACTTTAAGAAGAGCTGGTAAGCGGGGTTCGCACTTTCATTCCAGTGCGGGTAGCCGAGGGAGGCTAAAAAGGCTTGGAATTGCTTCTGCTCATTTTTGGGCACTTGAATGCCAACGAGGATGCGTCCGTAGTCTGCGCCATGATTGCGATAATGAAACAAACTGATATTCCAATTGGGTGCCATGCTGGTTAAAAAGCGCATCAAGGCACCGGGGCGCTCAGGAAATTCAAAGCGGTAGAGCAGCTCATCATGTGCCAAAGGAGAATGACCACCGACCATATGCCGGAGGTGTGACTTAGCCAGTTCGTCATGAGTTAAATCAATCGTCGCAAATCCCGCTTTAGCAAAATGCTTGGCGATCTCGTTACTGTCACCTGACTTTTGCGTACCAATGCCAACAAAAATATGCGCTTTGGCTTGATCAGCAATACGGTAATTAAACTCCGTGACATTGCGTTTGCCAAGCAGTTGACAGAAGCGCTTGAAGGAGCCCCGCTCCTCTGGAATAGTGACCGCAAAGACGGCCTCCCGAAATTCACCGACATCGGCGCGTTCGGCCACAAAACGCAAGCGACTGAAGTTCATGTTAGCGCCGCATGCAATCGCAACCAAGGTTTTATCTTTTACTTTTTTCTTCTCAACGTATTTCTTGAGACCAGCAATCGCGAGCGCACCAGCAGGCTCCAAAATACTGCGCGTGTCGGTAAACACATCATTAATAGCTGCACAAATTTCATCGGTATCAACGGTAATGATGTCATCAACTACGCGTTTGCAGATGCGGAAAGTTTCTTTGCCGACTACCTTGACCGCAGTGCCATCCGAAAATAAACCGACCTCTTTCAATTCAACGCGACGGCCGGCCTTGAGTGACTGACGCATGGCGTCAGAGTCAGCAGCTTGTACGCCTATGATTTTGGTTTCAGGGCGAACGGCTTTGACATATTCGCCGATGCCGGCAATAAGGCCGCCACCACCAATAGCAACAAAGATGGCATCAATCGGCGCTTGATGCTGTTGCAAAATTTCCTGTGCGATCGTCCCTTGGCCAGCAATGACGTCAGGATCATCAAAGGGGTGAACAAAGCTTAATCCCCGTTTTTTCTCCAACACCTTTGCATGATCAAAGGCATCGCTATAGGATTCCCCAAACAAGACGAGTTCAATCCACGGACCGCCGCGCGCCTTGACTGCATCGATTTTGACTGCAGGGGTGGTTACCGGCATCACGATGACTGCCTTGCATTTCATTTTGGCGGCGGCGAGGGCTACGCCCTGGGCATGGTTTCCAGCCGAGGCAGCGATCACGCCGCGCTTGAGGGCGGCAGGGCTGAGCTGAGCCATTTTGTTATAGGCGCCGCGTAGCTTAAACGAGAACACCGGCTGGTTATCCTCTCGTTTCAGGAGAATTTGATTGCCAAGACGCTGCGTTAAAGCGGGCGCTAGCTCCAATTCCGTCTCGCGTGCGACGTCGTAAACACGAGCCGTTAATATTTTCTTTAAATAGTTGATTGCCATGCGATGAGCGTACCACGGATGGTCCCTAAGCCCTTAGTTTTGCAAGGTTTTATGTGGATCGTCAGCCGAATGAGTGAATTCCTGTCAGGATAGGATTACTCCTTTAAAATGCCTATTTAACGAACCCCACTCCATGAACGCCCCACTCGGATTAAATCAATTGCTCACTGCTGAGGCTGGGGAGCCCCGTTTACGGGAAATTCCGTATAACTACACCTCCTTCTCAGACCGTGAAATCGTTATTCGGCTTTTAGGGCCCGAGTCCTGGCGCGTGCTTGATTCACTCCGCGGTGTCCGCAGGACAGGTCGCTCGGCTCGTATGCTTTTTGAGGTCTTGGGTGATATTTGGGTAGTTCAGCGCAATCCCTATTTACAAGACGATTTATTGGATAACACCAAGCGCCGCAACATGCTCATCAGCGCGCTCTGGCATCGCCTGAGTGAAGTCGAGAAAAGAATGACCGGCGATTCGGCCGAGCAAGTTGAAATCTTGATTAAAGCGGCACGGACTGCAGTTGAACTCTTTGAGCAGAATTTTGAAACAGTTGCGCAGTTACGCAAACGCGCACTAAAAGTATTGGGGCGCCATACCGCAATAGATAACGTCGCCTTTGACGGCATGTCGCGTGTCGCTCATGTGACGGACGCAACCGATTGGCGCGTTGAATACCCATTCGTTGTTTTGAAGCCAGATACCGAAGCAGAGATACCGGGCTTAGTGAAGGCTTGTATTGAGCTTGGACTCACCATCATTCCACGTGGAGGCGGTACTGGTTATACCGGCGGTGCGATTCCCTTAGTCGCGATGTCGGCGGTCATTAATACGGAAAAGCTGGAACAAATTGACCCTGTAGTTAAAGTAACGCTGCCCGGTTTAAGTGATGCAGTGCCAACCATTTTCACGGGCGCCGGCGTTGTAACGCGCCGCGTTGCCGAAGCAGCACAGCGAGTAGGCTTGGTGTTTGCGGTAGACCCTACTTCTGCCGATGCCAGTTGCATTGGCGGTAACGTGGCGATGAATGCAGGTGGTAAGAAAGCCGTTTTATGGGGCACTGCCTTAGATAATCTCGCCAGCTGGCGCATGGTGGATCCTGAGGGGAACTGGCTCGATGTGATTCGTGTAAATCATAACTTGGGCAAGATTCATGATGCCGATGCGGCGCAGTTTGATCTGGTGTGGTCCGACGGATTACAAGCGCCTGGCGAGAAGGTGTTGCGTCGCGAGACTCTGAATATCGAAGGCCATCGCTTTCGGAAAGCGGGTTTAGGTAAAGACGTCACCGATAAGTTTTTATCGGGATTGCCAGGGGTTCAAAAAGAAGGGTGTGATGGCCTGATTACCAGCGCTACCTGGATTTTGCATCGCATGCCGCAATACATGCGCACCGTTTGCCTGGAGTTCTTTGGGCAAGCGCGTGAGGCCATCCCGAGTATTGTGGAGATCAAAGCCTACCTCGATGGTTTGAGTCGTGAAGGTGGTCCTATCTTGGCTGGTCTTGAGCATTTGGATGATCGCTATTTAAAAGCGGTGGGCTATTCCACAAAATCCAAGCGCAACACCTTGCCTAAGATGGTATTGATTGGTGATATCGCTGGCGATGATGAGTCGGCCGTAGCCGCCGCAACCAGTGAGGTGGTGCGCATGGCTAACTTGCGCGTCGGTGAGGGTTTTGTTGCCGTAAGTCCTGAAGCCCGTAAGAAATTTTGGTTAGATCGGGCGCGTACCGCTGCGATTGCGCGCCATACCAATGCCTTCAAGATTAACGAAGACGTGGTGATTCCGCTCGATCGTATGGGTGAATACACCGACGGCATTGAGCGCATCAATATTGAACTCTCCCTTAAAAACAAGCTGCAGTTATTGGATGCGCTTGAGTCATTTTTGCGCAAAGGCAATTTACCACTCGGTAAGGCTGATGAAGATGATGACATCTCCCCCGCAGAAATTTTGGGTGATCGCATAGAGGGCGCACTGGACTTAATTCAGCGGGTGCGGGTACGTTGGGTTAGTTGGTTAAATGATCTTGATCGTTTCTTTCCGGAGTTGCAAAACTACACCTTACGTGCATCGTGGAAGACGGATGTACGCGCGGAGCTACGCATTATTTTTGGTGGTGCTGCCTTTGAAAAAATTTTGGCTGAGCTGGAAAAAACCCACCAGGCTATTTTGCGTAAGCGTGTCTTTGTGGCGCTGCACATGCATGCTGGTGATGGCAACGTGCATACCAATATTCCCGTGAACTCCGATGACTATGGCATGTTGCAAGACGCACATCGCTCGGTTGATCAAATTATGGCCTTGGCGCGCTCGCTTGATGGCGTGATCTCAGGCGAGCACGGCATTGGTATTACGAAGCTCGAATACCTCAGTGAAGAAGAGCTGAAAGACTTCAGGGCATACAAAAATCGGGTTGATCCGGAAGGTAGATTTAATAAGGGCAAGTTAATGCCCCATGCGGATTTGAGCATGGCCTATACGCCCAGCTTTGGATTGATGGGTCACGAGTCCTTGATCATGCAGCAAAGCGATATTGGTGCGATTGCCGATAGCGTGAAAGATTGTTTGCGCTGTGGCAAATGCAAGCCTGTCTGCGCTACGCATGTACCGCGCGCCAATTTGCTGTATAGCCCACGCGATAAGATCTTGGCGACATCCCTGCTGATCGAGGCGTTCTTATACGAAGAGCAGACGCGTCGCGGCATTTCAATCCGTCACTGGGAAATGTTTGATGACGTAGCAGCCCACTGCACGGTCTGCCACAAGTGCGCTACGCCTTGCCCAGTTAAGATCGACTTTGGCGATGTCACCATGAATATGCGCAACTTACTGCGCAAGATGGGTCAGCAACGGTTTAATCTCGGCACAGCTACATCGATGTTCTTTTTGAATGCCAGCAACCCCGATACGATTCGATTGACACGTAAGGTGGTGATTGAGTGGGGTTACAAAGCGCAGCGCATTGCGAATAATTTATTCCGCAGCTTCGCCAAAAAACAAACGGCCACGCCACCCGCAACGGTAGGCAAGCCGCCGATCAAAGAGCAGGTGATTCATTTCATTAATAAGAAGATGCCAGGAAACCTGCCCAAGAAAACAGCACGCGCCCTCTTGGATATTGAAGATGCCAATTACGTCCCGATTATTCGTGATCCAAAGATAACGACTGCAGATACCGAGGCGGTTTTTTATTTCCCAGGTTGCGGCTCGGAGCGTTTGTTCTCGCAAGTAGGCCTTGCCACTCAGGCCATGCTGTGGAATGTCGGTGTGCAAACTGTATTGCCGCCAGGCTATCTGTGCTGCGGCTACCCCCAGCGTGGTAACGGCGAGTTTGACAAAGCAGAAAAGATGATTACGGACAATCGCGTTTTGTTCCATCGGGTGGCCAATACGCTGAACTATTTAGACATTAAAACCGTCGTAGTGTCCTGCGGTACCTGCTACGACCAATTAGCGGGTTATCAGTTTGAGCAGATTTTCCCTGGATGCCGAATCATTGATATTCATGAATACTTATTGGAGAAGGGTGTCAAATTAGAGGGCGTGACAGGTGTGCGCTACATGTACCATGATCCATGCCATTCGCCGATGAAGTTGCAAGATCCACTCAAGACCGTGAATGAGTTGATACAGACGGAAGATAAACAAGCCATTTTGAAGAATGAGCGTTGCTGTGGTGAGTCGGGTACCTTAGCCGTAACACGCCCGGATATTTCCACGCAGATCCGCTTTCGCAAGCAGATTGAAATGGAAAAGGCAGCTACAAGCTTAAAAGCCGACTTTACTGGCGAGGTTAAGGTATTAACCAGCTGCCCGTCGTGCCTGCAAGGTTTGTCGCGCTTTGATGCCGATAGCGCAACCACCGCAGATTACATCGTCGTTGAAATGGCGCAGCGCATCTTGGGTGACAATTGGATGCAAGACTACGTCGCCCAAGCTAATCAGGGTGGCATTGAGAGGGTACTGGTTTAATGATTCCAACAAATGTAGTGATGCATCAGCAATCCAAGGTATTGGAACTGAGTTACGAGAACGGCAATTCATATCGCCTGCCGTTTGAATTCTTACGCGTGTTATCGCCTTCAGCGGAAGTTCGTGGCCATGGCCCTGGTCAAGAGACTCTGCAGACTGGCAAACGCAACGTAGGCATTAATGAGCTTGAGCCAGTCGGCCACTATGCCATTCGCCCGATGTTTTCAGACGGGCATGATTCCGGATTGTTTTCATGGGAGTACTTGTTTTTTCTCTGTGAAAACCAAGACGCCTTGTGGAACGATTACCTCGATAAGCTAAAGCAAGCAGGCGCAAGCCGTGACATTGCAACAACGCAAACTGGTCACGAAGGCCATTCCTGCGGAAATAAATAAACACCTCAGATACGGCAATATGAATAAAACCCATTTTGGTTATCAAACGGTAGACGAGGTAGAGAAAGCAGGCAAGGTTGCCGATGTTTTTCACTCCGTGGCCAATAAATACGACGTAATGAATGACTTGATGTCGTTCGGTCTGCACCGCATTTGGAAAAAACTCACGATCGCTCGGGCACAAGTTCGCCCTGGACAGCGCATCCTCGACATTGCTGGAGGTACGGGTGACCTTGCTGCTGCATTTGCAACTGCTGCGGAGTGGGGCAAACACCCCGATGCCGAGGTTTGGCTAAGCGACATCAACGCATCGATGTTGGGGGTGGGGCGCGATCGTCTGATGGACCGAGGCATGGTTTTGCCCTGCGTGCAATTCGATGCCGAGTCGATTCCTTTTCCTGCAAACCATTTTGATGTGGTGACGGTTGCCTTTGGGCTTCGCAATATGACCCACAAAGAACGCGCACTCGCTGAAATGCTGCGCGTGATTAAACCGGGTGGGCGTGTTTTGGTATTGGAGTTTTCAAAGCCCGATGCTATGTTGCAGCCGGCCTACGATGTGTATTCCTTTAAGGTGCTGCCGTGGTTGGGTGAAAAAATTGCCCAAGACGCCAAAAGTTACCGGTATTTGGCTGAATCGATCCGTATGCACCCGGACGCTGAAACCTTGAAAAATATGATGTTGGAGGCTGGTTTTGATGCCGTTGATACCCATCGGCTAACTGGGGGTATCGTTGCCTTGCATATTGGTATTAAATACTAGATATTAGTTTTGTTGTTATGCGTCACTGGAGACCTAAAAAATGAATAAAAATGCAATTAAAGCCATCGTACTTACTGTCGCACTGACCTTTTCTTCGGTTGGCTACGTCGATGCTAAGCGCATGGGCAGCGGAAAAAATATGGGCCAATCAGCCCCAGTACAAAAGCAAGCACAGCCAGCACAAGCACAAAAGCCCGCACAGCAAGCACAGCCTGCGGCACCTGCTGCAGCGCCCGCAGCTGCGGCGCCCAAGCGTCCTGGATTTGGTGGCATGCTGGGCGGTTTAGCAGCCGGCCTTGGTATTGCTTACCTTCTTTCCCACTTTGGTTTGGGTGAGGCCGCCGCTTCGATGTTTACCGGCATTTTGATTGCCTTGGCAGTTGGCTTACTCATGTTCTTTATCGTCAAGCGCTTTATGCCATCGATGTCCGGTGCAGGGCGTGCAAGCCCAGCCGCTGCTGGTAACAATGGCATGCAGCGCACTGCCTATGAGCAGGGCAACGCACGTAATGAACCTGGCTTTGTTCCTGTGGCCGCTTCGTTTGGTGGCGCAGCAGTAGTTGTACCTGAGGCAGCGAAATCCTTACCAGAGGGATTTGATGAGTACGCATTTTTGGACAATGCAAAGCACTATTTCGTTAAATTGCAGAAAGCATGGGACGATGGCGATTTGAATTCGTTGCGTGAGTTTGCTACGCCCGAGATGTTTAGTAACCTAACGCAAGACCTGAACGCCCGCGCAGAAGCAAGTAATCAAACCGATGTGGTTACTCTCAATGCCGAATTGTTGGGCGTTGAAACCGGTCAAGATAATTATTTGGCCAGTATTCAATTCACCGGCATGATTCGCGAGCAGGCAGGCGCTCCAGCTGAGCCATTTACCGAAATTTGGAACCTGAGCAAGCCAATTCATGGCTCTGGCGGTTGGGTTCTAGCCGGGATTCAACAGTTGGTTTAAGCTTAGGCTTTCCCCACGGAAAAACCCGCATTCGTGCGGGTTTTTTGCACCCATGAATTCGGTATCAACATCCGCCCGGCCTATTACCAGCGCAGCCATCTGCCACGGCATTAATCATGTCTTGGCGGGAGAGTCATGGGCGAGTGCCGAGTTGGCAAAGCACGCCGGCAAAGCCATTGCCCTAGAAATGCCGTTTGGCCGATTTGCCGTGCAAATTAACAAAACTGGTCTATTGGAAGCCGTGCGTCATTCGGATGTATCTGCCCAAGCCGATGATGGGGAAACTTCGCCCCCAATCAGAACAGCCCTGGTGCTGACGATTTCAAGCCAAGCACTTTCCACCTTACTGACCAGCAGCGGCCCTATCCGGGAAAATGCATTTAAATCAGTGACGATTGCGGGTGATGCTGATTTGGCTCAGTTACTGGGCCGCCTAGCTGGGCAGTTGCGCTGGGAATACGAAGAAGATCTCTCAAAAATCATTGGTGATGCCCCAGCCCATTTTGCTGTGGCCCAAGCAAAAAAAATAGCGAGCGCTGGTAAATCGGCTGGCCTCGATCTGATTGAAAATACCGTTGAATACCTCAGTGAAGAAAAGAAGGTCCTATTGAATCAGCGTGACTTTGCGATACACAAAAACCAACTTATGGAATTGCGCGATAGCGTCGAACGTTTGGATAAGCGTATTGCATCGCTGCAGCAAAGGAGTAAATAAGCATGGCTCGCTTTGCACGACTTTGCTTTATCTTTTTTACGGCATGGCGTTTTGGTTTGTTGCCCTTGCTGCGCGACAACCTCAAGCCCGGTATAAAAAGAATCTTACTTTCGATTCCTTGCATAGCGTCTCCGAATTCATTACCACGGGGCGTGCGGATACGGCTGACGCTGGAAGCACTTGGACCGATCTTTGTTAAGTTTGGTCAAGTTCTATCCACTCGCCGCGACTTATTGCCGGATGATATTTCGGATGAGCTCGCCAAGTTGCAAGACCAAGTGCCACCGTTCTCCAATGCCGAGTCACGCGCTTTAATTGAATCGGCATTAAGTAAGCCGATTGAAGAGGTGTTTATTCAGTTTGATGCCACTCCGGTTGCCAGTGCTTCGGTAGCCCAAGTGCACTTTGGGGTTTTGCGTGGCAGCTCGCAGCGCCCTGAATGGGAAGGGCGTGAGGTAGCCATTAAAGTCTTGCGCCCCGGCATCTTGCCGGTGATTGAAGACGACCTGGCTCTGATGCACGACTTAGCAAAGATTGTTGAAAAGGTATCGGCTGATGGTAGGCGTTTAAAGCCGCGCGAGGTAGTTGCCGAGTTTGATGTCTACCTGCACGACGAATTGGATTTGATGCGCGAGGCGGCCAATGCAAGCCAATTACGTCGCTACTTTATCGATTCAGATAAGTTGATGATTCCTGAAATGTATTGGGATCTGTGCCATACCAGCGTGATTGTGATGGAGCGCATGAATGGCATCTCGATTGGTCGTACCGACGAATTGCGTGCTGCTGGGGTTGATTTCAAAAAATTGGCAGCCGATGGCGTTGAAATCTTTTTTACCCAAGTGTTTCAGTATGGCTTCTTTCATGCGGACATGCACCCAGGCAATATTCTGATCAGCTTGGAGCCCGAGCGATTCGGGCGATTTATTTCCTTGGATTTTGGCATCGTGGGTGCGCTGAGTGAGTCCGATAAAAATTACCTGGCGCAAAATTTCTTAGCTTTCTTTAATCGCAACTATCGCCGCGTTGCAGAATTGCACATCGAGTCGGGTTGGGTACCCGCGGATACGCGCGTAGAAGAATTAGAGGGCGCGGTACGTTCTGTGTGTGAGCCCTACTTTGATCGCCCCCTTAAAGAAATCTCCTTGGGTATTGTGCTGATGCGTTTGTTTCAGACCTCACGGCGTTTTAACGTAGAGATCCAACCACAGCTGACGTTATTGCAAAAGACGTTATTGAATGTGGAGGGTTTGGCGCGGCAACTGGATCCCGACCTTGATTTATGGAAAACCGCCAAGCCGATCCTCGAAAAGTGGATTAGCGAGCAGTTGGGATGGCGCGGCTTAGTTGAGGGCCTCAAAACAGAGGCGCCCAATTGGGCCAAAATTCTGCCCACCTTGCCTCGCTTGTTGGCAGAGAGCTTGGCGCAATCAACGAAAGCGGAACAGGGCGCTGAACTGCTTTTACTCAAAACCCTGCTCCAGGAAGAGCGCCAGACACGGCGCCTGATTACCGGTGCCTTGCTGTTTGCAGGCGGCTTTATTGCCGGTGCAATACTGATTTCCCTCAGTATTTTCTAGGCCAGACCCCATTGCGGCTCTCTAGCCGTTAAAATGCCGGCTAGGCAGATTAATTATGAAAAAATACTTTATTGCAGGCATTCTGGTTTGGGCTCCGGTGGCGGTCACGGTTTGGGTGATCTCGTGGGGTTTGGGCGTGCTCGATAGCATCTTTGGTTCGGTCATGATGGCCATCATTTCCGTTTCGCCTGGGGAGTTCTCCCCCGACTTGAAGCATTTCCGTGAGATTCCAGCCATTGGCGTGCTGATTGTGATCGGCGTCATCATGATCACCGGTTTTGTTGCAATTATTTTTGCAGGCCAGTGGTGGTTGCGTGTCTGGGATAAGCTGGTGAATCGCATTCCGATTGTGCGCTCCATCTATTCGAGCGTAAAACAGGTTTCGTCCACCTTGTTTTCTGGAAGTGGTCAGGCGTTTCGAAAAGCATTGTTAATTCGCTACCCCCATCCCAACTCCTGGGCAATCGCGTTTCAGACCGGTACACCGGCCGCAGAAATCAGCTCCAAAGTCGGCGAAGATTATGTCAACGTATTTTTGCCTACAACCCCAAATCCCACATCGGGATTTTTCATGATTGTCCCCCGGTCTTCTGTCATTGAGCTGGACATGACAGTAGAAGAGGCGCTCAAGCACATTGTTTCAATGGGCTCTGTGCCGCCAGGCGTTCGCACGAATGCCTCAACACTGATTAAAAAATAGATTTATAGGAACCTTATGTCGATGCGAAGCCATGCCTGCGGTCAGGTAACGGAAAAACTGATTGGTACAGAAGTCACACTGGCTGGCTGGGTTAACCGCCGCCGCGACCATGGTGGCGTTATCTTTATTGACTTGCGCGACCGCGAGGGTTTTGTGCAGGTAGTATGCGATCCCGATCGTGCCGCCATGTTTGCGCTGGCCGAGCAGGTACGCAATGAGTTTTGCATTCAGATTAAAGGCCTGGTACGGGCCCGCCCGGCTGGTACTGAAAATGCCGATTTAGTGAGCGGCAAGGTCGAGATTTTGTGTCATGAGCTTGTGATCTTGAATGCATCGGTTACACCGCCATTTCAATTGGACGATGAGAATCTCTCTGAAACCACGCGCCTTACGCATCGCGTCTTGGACTTGCGTCGTCCACAAATGCAAAAGAATTTGCGTCTGCGTTACAACGTGGCAATGGAAACACGTCGCTACTTAGACGCTGCTGGATTTATCGACATCGAAACGCCGATGTTGACGAAGAGTACGCCAGAGGGCGCGCGCGATTACTTGGTGCCATCACGCGTACATGATGGTCAGTTCTTTGCCTTGCCACAGTCGCCGCAATTGTTTAAACAGTTGCTGATGGTTGCTGGTTTTGAGCGTTATTACCAAATTACCAAATGCTTCCGCGATGAGGACTTACGTGCCGATCGCCAGCCTGAATTTACACAGATCGATTGCGAAACCTCCTTCTTAAATGAACTTGAGATTCGTGATCTGTTTGAAAACATGGCACGTCATATTTTTAAAACAGTCATGAATGTTGATTTACCGAACCCATTCCCAGTCATGCCTTACTCCGAAGGCATGGCACGCTTCGGATCCGATAAGCCAGATCTGCGCGTCAACCTGGAATTCACCGAAGTAACAGACTTAATGAAGGATGTGGACTTTAAAGTCTTTTCTGGTCCAGCGAATCAAGATGATGGCCGTGTTGTTGCTTTGCGCATTCCGGGCGGTGCTGAGATTAGCCGTAGCGAAATTGATGACTACACCCAGTTCGTTGCCATCTACGGCGCCAAAGGATTAGCGTGGATTAAGGTGAATTCGGTAAGCGAGGGTCGCAATGGCCTGCAGTCACCGATCGTCAAGAATCTGCACGATTCTGCAATTGATGGCATCTTGAAGCGCACCAATGCAAAAGATGGAGACATCATTTTCTTTGGCGCCGATAAGGTCAAGGTTGTGAATGATGCCATCGGCAACCTACGTTTGCGCGTTGGTTTGTCGGATTGGGGTAAAGCACATGGTCTCTTTACTGATGCATGGAAACCATTGTGGGTGGTTGACTTCCCGATGTTTGATTACGACGATGGTGAAGGGCGCTGGGTTGCTTGCCATCACCCATTCACGAGCCCTAAAGATGAGCACTTGCAGTTTTTAGAAACCGATCCGGGCAAGTGTTTAGCAAAAGCCTATGACATGGTCCTCAACGGCAGTGAAATTGGCGGCGGCTCAGTGCGGATTCACCAAGAGGCTGTGCAGAGCCAAGTCTTCCGCGCATTGAACATCGGCCCTGAAGAGGCACAAGCCAAGTTTGGTTTCTTATTGGATGCCTTGCAATACGGCGCTCCTCCCCACGGTGGTATCGCCTTTGGTTTGGACCGGATTGTGACGATGATGACGGGCTCGGAATCGATTCGTGATGTGATTGCCTTCCCCAAAACCCAACGTGCGCAATGTCTCTTAACTCAGGCTCCAAGCCCGGTAGATGAGCGCCAATTGCGTGAGTTGCATATTCGTTTGCGTCAAGCAACGCCAGCTGCTTAGTAGGTAGTTGTTGCATAAATTGAGTTAGTACAAAGCAATTTCGCCTTTGAGAATTGATCGATTTGAGGGTTCTATAAGTCTATTGCTGCATGTTGAATATTCACAGTGTTAGTTGGTTTTGATAATTTCTGGACCGCTTTGATGGACGGCAATACATTAAGAATGAAACCATGAAAAATCTTCTCAGTCGGTATGTCAATTTTCAAAGTAAAACGATCTACAACAATAAGGTTCCGCCTGCGCTCGAGCAGGAATGCGTTCAATTATTCTTTAATGGCAAGAAAAATGGCGTTTTCGTTGATGTTGGAGCAAATGATCCATTCATAGAATCACAATCTTTTCACTTGGAACAATTGGGGTGGAATGGCCTTTTAGTAGAGCCACTACCTAATATGTGTGCGCTTTTAAGGGAGCACAGAACCTCTACTGTTGTGCCATACGCATGCTCGAGTATAGAAAATCACAAAAAAATCTTACCCTTGATATCGTTTGGCGTTTGCTCAACCTTAGAGAGTAAATTAATTCACACAAACAAGGTGAAGCAAGATGTAATTTACATTGAAACCAGAACCCTTGATTCAATATTGGAAGATAACAATATCGAAGTTAATTTCGATCTACTATCCATCGATGTTGAAGGCCATGAGATTGAGTTGTTTAAAGGATTTGATATTCAACGGTGGAAACCTAAATTAGTGCTACTGGAGGACCATGTCACCTCACAGGATAAGCATAAATTCATGACTGCCAATGGTTATGACTTTTTGCTGAGAACGGGATTAAATAGTTGGTATGTACGAAACGCAAACGACTATGCCATTTCCTTGAAATCTAAATTCGAATTTATACGAAAATACTACCTTGGTATTTTGTTTAGAAAACTTCGCATTAAATGAGCATTATTCATGCTGGTAATGTTCAAGTGAAAATCCCCATTTCAGTATTGGTTGTAATTCACAATGTGAATGGCGATATTTTATTGATTGAGCGTGCTGATCGCCCTGGGTTTTGGCAGTCGGTGACCGGTAGCCTTGATTTTCCGGACGAGCCTACGCGTGAGGCCGCAATACGCGAGGTGTTTGAAGAGACTGGTATTGATGTCACTGCATTGCCGATGGATGCCTTACGGGATATGCAGCACGCCATCGATTATGTGATCTACCCGGATTGGCGTTACCGCTATGCACCCGGCATTACCAGTAACCGCGAGCACTGGTTCTCGCTCTTAGTCCCCGGCAATACCGAGGTACGTTTAGCACCACGAGAGCACACCGCTTTTGAGTGGTTGCCCTTTGCACAAGCCGCAAAACGCTGTTTCTCGGAAAGCAATACTGCAGCGATCTTACGCCTACAAGCCCAGAATGCAGCAGAGTAAGCCATTCATCACTAAGATAGGCCAATGAGACCCAGTTCCCATCACGCAGCAACTGATTCTGCCGGCGCCCCGAAAGCAAACGCCTTTACCCGGGGGGATTGGCGCGTCATTCGCGATTTACTGCCCTACTTACTCGAGCATAAGATGCGGGTGGCATTGGCGCTGTCCTGCTTAATTGCCGCCAAATTTGCGAACTTGGGCATTCCGATCCTTTTAAAGGATTTGATTGACACACTCAATGTCAAAGCAGATACAGCACAAGCCTTGATGTTGATTCCCGTGGGTTTGATTCTGGCATATGGGGCTTTGCGCGTATCTGCCTCTTTGTTTAACGAATTGCGCGAAGCCTTGTTTGCGCGAGTCACTCAAAATGCCGTCCGTAAGGTTGCCTTACAAGTCTTTAACCATTTGCATTCCCTGGCGCTGAGTTTTCATCTGGCGCGCCAAACGGGTGGCGTGAGTCGTGATATTGAGCGCGGCACCCGCGGCATCCAGTCGCTGATCTCGTATTCGCTGTACAGCATTCTCCCCACGCTGATTGAGTTTTGCTTGGTGCTTGGCTACTTAGCGTATGCCTATGACATTTGGTTTGCCGTCATCACCTTTGTAGCTTTAGTGCTCTACATTATTTTTACCGTCGTAGTGACCGAGTGGCGTACGCATTTTAGAAGGACCATGAACGACATGGATTCGAAGGCAAATCAAAAGGCCATCGATTCCTTATTGAATTTTGAGACCGTGAAGTATTTTGGTAATGAGCAGTTTGAATCACGTCGCTATGATGAGAATTTAGTTCGCTACCAAACCGCAGCCATCCAGTCGCAAAAGTCATTAGCGGTTTTGAACTTAGGCCAGCAAATCATCATTGCCATCGGGCTTGTTTTGATTCTGTGGCGCGCTACGATTGGCGTCAGCAATGGCACGATGACCTTGGGCGATCTCGTGCTGGTCAATACGCTGATGATTCAGTTATACATTCCCTTGAATTTCTTGGGCGTAATTTATCGGGAGATCAAGCAAGCCATTACCGATATGGATCGCATGTTTAGCTTATTAAGTACCGATCGGGAGGTTGCTGATAAGCCCAATGCTCCGCCGCTGCATATTGCCAATTACCAGACCGGCCCTAAAGTCTGTTTTGAGCATGTGTCGTTTCATTATGAAAAGAAGCGGGAGATTTTGAAGGACATTAGCTTTACGATTCCGGCGGGGACGATCACAGCGGTTGTTGGTCAAAGCGGAGCGGGTAAGAGCACCTTAGCCCGATTACTGTTTCGGTTTTACGATATTCAAAGCGGCCGTATTGACATTGATGGGCAAAGCATTGATGCAGTTCAGCAAGCGAGTTTGCGCAGTGCGATTGGTATCGTGCCACAAGACACGGTTTTATTTAACGACACCATCGGCTACAACATCGCCTACGGTAAGCCGGGCTCATCGATGGAAGAGGTGCAAGCTGCTGCAAGGGCAGCGCAAATTGATAGTTTCATTCAGCGCTTACCGGATGGGTACAACACCCAAGTGGGTGAGCGTGGATTGAAGTTATCGGGCGGTGAGAAACAGCGGGTTGCTATTGCCCGAACATTGCTTAAGAAACCAGCCATGTTGATTTTTGATGAAGCTACTTCAGCCCTGGATTCCAAGACTGAGCGGGCAATTCAGGAAGAGCTGCTCAATCTAGCGCGCAATCGAACCACCTTGATTATTGCTCACCGACTCTCTACCATTACCCATGCCGATCAAATTTTGGTGATGGAGCACGGCCAGATCATTGAGCGTGGTACCCACACCCAGTTACTGGAAGCCCATGGTCGGTATGCGGAAATGTGGCAAATGCAAGAACGGACTGCAGTTGATTAGAATGGTATTGAAAGCATACTCATGGCCCACCCAGAAGAAAAAATACTAAAAAATACATTTGCGGCTGCACTGGCAGTCGCAGAGCCAAAGCACATCGTGCCTGAATGCTTAGCCCGTATTTTTCCGGCGGGTAGCGAGCCTAAGGGGCGCTGTTTGGTCATTGGCGCTGGAAAAGCCAGCGCCGCCATGGCGACTGCACTCGAGTCCCATGCCGCCAATCATTGGCCTGATGCGCAGCTCGAGGGCATTGTCCTGACACGCTACAGCCATGCATCTCCCACAAAATACATCACGATTGTTGAGGCAGGCCACCCCGTGCCGGATCAGGCCGGAATGGATGGCGCCGCCCAAATGATGCGCCGCGTGGGCGAACTCAAAATGGGTGACATCTTGATTGCGCTCGTCTCGGGTGGCGGATCCAGTTTACTGACGCTACCGCAGACTGGAATCACCATTGGTGATATGCGCCTAACTACCGAAGCCTTATTGCGTAGTGGTGCGCCGATCGAAGAAATGAACATCGTCCGCAAACACCTGTCTGCTATTTTGGGCGGCAATGTCGCGCGCCTTGCGATTGCGCGTGGTGCTCGTGTTGAGGCATTGTTGATTTCCGATGTCACGGGCGACTCGCCGGCTGATATAGCGAGCGGTCCCTGCGCCGCAGACTATTCCACCTATGAAGATGCGTGTGCGATTTTGTCCAAATACAGTCTCGGGTCTGATGTCATTCCGGCCAGCGTATTAGCGCACCTCGAAAAAGGGCGCAGCGGCTTGATTCCAGAAACCTTGAAAGAGGTGGATTTACTCAATCAGCCTGTTCGCAATCACGTGATTGCCACAGCCCACCGCAGCCTAGAGGCTGCTGCTGAGTGTGTACGGCAGTTTGGTTACACCCCATTTATTTTGGGCGACACCATTACAGGCGAAGCCAAAGACGTTGCCTTAGTACATGCAGGATTAGCCCGGGAAGCACTGACTCATGGGCAATGGGGTGCCTTACCCATGGCCTTGATTTCAGGTGGCGAGTGCACAGTGACCTTGCCTGCTGGCGTAAAAGGGCGCGGCGGGCGTTGCAGTGAATTCTTGCTATCGCTGTTTGCAGCCACACCCGATCTCGATGGCATTGCAGCCCTGGCTGCTGATACCGATGGCATCGATGGCAGCGAAAAAAATGCCGGCGCTTGGTTTACTCCTGCTACACGCAAACGCGCTCGGGATGAACATAAACGCGCTGGACAGTATTTAGCAGCGCACGATTGCTATGGATTTTTTAGTGAGCTCGGCGCATTGGTGGAAACGGGCCCCACATTAACGAATGTAAATGATTTCCGCATTATTTTATTGCCCGCTGGATTGGGAGCAAAACGATGACTGCAGTGACTAGCATTACCCTAACTCAGCCGGATGATTGGCATTTGCATGTGCGCGATGGCGATGTATTGAAGTATGTTTTACCTCATACTGCTAAGCAGTTTGCCCGGGCTATCATCATGCCCAATTTACGCCCACCGGTGACGACAGTGGCCTTGGCCAATGCATACCGTGGCCGCATTGAGGCGCAACTCAAAGCAAGTGGCATTACTGGTTTCACCCCGCTCATGACCTTGTACCTGACAGACAATACGCCAGCAGAAGAGGTGCGTAAGGTGCGTGAGGCCGGGGTTGCTGGATTTAAACTCTACCCGGCTGGCGCAACCACCAATAGCGATGCAGGCGTAACGAATATCAAACACTGTTATGCCACTTTAGAGGCTATGCAAAAAGAAGGCGTGCCTTTGTTAATGCATGGTGAAGTAACCCATGCTGAGATTGACGTGTTTGATCGCGAAGCCGTCTTTATCGATACCATCCTTGAGCCATTGCGGCGCGATTTTCCCGAGCTCAAGATTGTGTTTGAGCACATCACGACGCGGCAAGCAGCGCACTATGTACGTGACGCACACACGAGCAATAAAAATACCTTGGCGGCGACGATTACGCCGCAGCATTTACTCATGAACCGCAATGCGATTTTTGCAGGCGGCATAAGACCACACAATTATTGTTTGCCAGTATTGAAGCGCGAAGAGCATCGCTTAGCTCTAGTCGAGGCTGCTACAAGCGGTAATCCCCGCTTCTTCCTGGGAACCGACAGTGCGCCGCATGCCAAAGGCCTTAAAGAAAATAGTTGCGGTTGCGCAGGTTGTTATACGGCTTTCAATGCCCTTGGTTTATATGCCGAAGTATTTGAAGCGGCTAATCAATTAAGCCGCTTTGAAGCCTTTGCTAGTTTTTATGGCCCTGATTTTTATGGAATGCCGCGCAACACCAAGATTATTACTTTGCATAAAGTAGCGCAGAAGGTGCCTGAAGAATTGCCTTTGGCAGAAACCGTCGTGGTGCCGCTGCGCGCTGGCGAAACAATCGCTTGGTCCATGGCCGAGTAATTTATCGGCACATGCATGCAGTCTCGGTTAGACTGTCCGCGCAGAGTCAATTAGGCAATCGCCGCTTTCGCAAGAAAGGGGAGGAAAGTCCGGACTCCATAGGGCAGGGTGTTGGCTAACAGCCATCCACGGTGACGTGCGGAATAGGGCCACAGAGACGAGCGTATTTAGTTACGGTGAAACGCGGTAACCTCCACC
>JBIPON010000060.1:0-9507 GCA_044379065.1 Polynucleobacter sp.
GAATACGCCTTGCGAACAGCTGCAAATAATTCCAATGGAAAACGAATGCGATTCTCAAAAGACCCGCCATAGGCATCGCTACGTTGGTTTGCAATCGGCGATAAAAACTGGTGCAGCACATACCCGTGCGCACAGTGCAACTCCACGCCATCGATACCAATCCGATCGGCGCGCAGGGCTGCCGTAACAAATGCATCGATCATCGCCTGCAGTTCAGTTGTACTCATGGAATGCGGAGTCCGTTCATTCGGTAACTGCGGAATATCCGATGGACCACAGATGGCCCAGCCGCCCTGATCTTCTGCCAGCAACTGGCCGCCTTCCCAGGGGGTTGCACTCGATGCCTTACGGCCGGCGTGCGAGAGCTGGATAAAAACGGGTAAAGCTGGCGCCAAAGCACGTGCTCGGATTAACTTGTCCTTTAAGGCTGCCTCCGTCATGTCATCCCATAAACCCAAACAAGCCGGGGTGATTCGCCCTTGGGCTGTCACAGCAGTTGCCTCAATCATGAATAGCCCTGCGCCGCTATTGAGTAAATTGCCCCAATGCATCAGATGCCAATCCATGGCTCGGCCGTCCACCGCGGAATACTGGCACATTGGCGCTACCACGATGCGGTTCGCTAGGGTCAAATCACCCTTCGGGGATGCCAGGGTATAGGGAGAAAAGAGCAGACTCATTGAAAAAACCTTTTAATAGCAAATAGTGAGGAATACAACTGAAAACAGACGATAGCGATAGAATAATGGGATTCCGGGTTCAGTTCGGCACTTCGAGGTACCAAACACCCGATTTACCGTATAAACCAAGGTATTTGCCCTAAATAAACCACCAAATCACATTTAGTTTGATTCCATCAGCAGAAAGTCCTATGACAAGCAATAAAACCCCCGCATTTAATTCCAAAGACGATATTGCCCACTTCATTGGCGGCGCCCTGCACCTACCCAGCAATAGCCGCTTTGGCGACGTATACCATCCCGCTAGCGGCCAAGTTGCCCGGCGTGTTGCGCTGGCTAGTAAGGGCGATGTCAATGAGGCTGTTGCCTCCGCTAAAGCAGCCTTTCCGGCCTGGGCGGATACCCCACCTTTGCGCCGTGCACGCATTCTATTTAAGTATTTAGAGTTGCTGAACCTTCACCGCGATGAATTAGCCGCCATCATTACTGCCGAACATGGCAAAGTATTTACCGATGCGCAAGGCGAAGTAACGCGGGGCATTGAGATTGTCGAATTTGCGACTGGCATTCCAGAGTTACTCAAGGGCGACTACAGCGAGCAGGTCTCGACCGACATTGATAACTGGGTCATGCGACAGCCCCTAGGCGTGGTTGCCGGCATTACGCCGTTTAATTTCCCGGTGATGGTGCCAATGTGGATGTTCCCGGTGGCCATTGCGTGCGGTAATACCTTCATTTTGAAGCCTAGCCCAACCGATCCATCGGCTTCACTCTTGATGGCCAAATTACTGACTGAGGCTGGTCTACCCAAAGGCGTATTTAACGTTGTTCAAGGCGATAAAGAAGCCGTGGATGCCTTAATTGAAAATCCAGACGTCAAGGCAATTAGCTTTGTTGGCTCGACCCCGATTGCCAACTACATCTACGAGCGCGGTGCGCACTTTGGTAAGCGCGTACAAGCCCTCGGCGGCGCCAAGAATCACATGGTAGTGATGCCCGATGCCGACATTGATAAAGCCGTTGATGCCCTCGTTGGCGCGGCCTATGGGTCAGCCGGTGAACGCTGCATGGCAATCTCGGTGGCTGTTTTAGTAGGCGATGCTGCCGAAAAGGTCATGCCTAAACTGATTGAGCGTGCCCGTACTTTGAAAATTAAAAATGGCATGGAACTCGATGCGGAAATGGGTCCGATTGTGACCCGCGCTGCCCTCGATCGCATTACCGGCTACATTGATAAAGGCGTTGCGGCTGGCGCCAAGCTGCTAGTCGACGGACGTAATTTTTCCGTTCCCGGATCGGAGAAGGGTTTTTGGTTAGGTGGCACGCTGTTTGATGGCGTTACTCCTGACATGCAAATTTACCTGGAAGAGATTTTTGGACCAGTCCTTTCCTGCGTGCGCGTCGCTAACTTTGCCGAGGCGCTGGACTTAGTCAATGCCCATGAATTTGGGAACGGAGTTGCCTGCTTTACCAGCGATGGCAATATTGCCCGTGAATTTGCTCGCCGCGTTCAAGTCGGAATGGTCGGCATTAACGTACCGATTCCGGTGCCGATGGCTTGGCATGGATTTGGTGGCTGGAAGCGCTCGCTCTTTGGCGATATGAATGCCTATGGCAAAGAAGGCGTACGTTTTTATACCAAGCAAAAGAGCGTGATGCAGCGCTGGCCTGAGAGCATTGCGAAGGGCGCAGAGTTTGTGATGCCGACCTCTAAGTAATTCTTAAGTAACACACTGCCAAGGTTTAGGTAGTCTTGAAATAAAAATAGCAACCCTCGGGTTGCTATTTTCTTTAGTAGGTTCTGGTGAGTGCCTTAGCGAGACACTATGGGCGTAGGATTTACTGCAGGGTGTTTTTTAGCAGCGGCAGCGCAGGTAAAGCCAGAATCTCAATTCCTTCATCGCGCAGTGACTCCACCTCATCTACAGTAGTGCTCCCCCGAATGCTGCGTTCGGGCGACTCTTTGTAATGAATTTTGCGAGCCTCCTCTGCAAATTCAGAGCCTACGTCCTCAGAACGGCTCATTAACTCCTGCATTCCCTTTAAAAAAGCAGCCTGTACTTGCGCTTCCAACTGGCTATGGTCAGCGCGCGTGACTGCGGCAACTTCATTCTGGTTTGGATGACTTTCTACAGTACTTGGGTTGGTGAGTGCGCTGGAGGTCCCGCTGCTCTGCACTGGAGTCTCTTTGGCGTGCGACTTCGCAATGTGGGGTGCCGATGGCATCCGCGTAATATCGGTGCTATTGCATAAAGGGCATGCAAGCATACCACTAGCCTGCTGGTTGAGGCAATCTTCCTCCGAAGCAAACCACCCCTCAAAGCGGTGATCAAAGGAACAGGATAGGTTATAGACTTTCATGCTGAGTAGATGGGGGCGAAACTGCTAAATTCAATATCGCTTATTTTAAAGGTGTTTTTCATCGGCAACAGCGATCGCTTGCGGCTTTACTAAGCCACGACGATAGCGATCTAACCAATAAGCTGAAATCGTGGTCTTGACGTCGGTAATAGCACCCTCTTCTACCCAAGTCAGTAATTCATCCAAAGAGGCAGCGAATACATCCAAAAATTCTTCGTCGTCAAGCTGACGCTGCCCTTTACTTAATCCCTCGGCCAAATAAATATCGATGAACTCAGTCGAATAGGAAATCACCGGGTGAATACGCCGAATGTAACCCCACTTACTGGCGGTATACCCCGTCTCTTCTTGCAGTTCGCGCTGCGCGCAAATGAGGGGATCCTCGCCCACATCCAGCTTACCCGCCGGAATTTCCATGCATACGCGGGCTACAGGGTAGCGATACTGGCGCTCGAGCAAAATGCGTCCATCATCGAGTATCGCAACGATCGCTACCGCGCCCGGATGCGTAAGGTACTCCCGCACTGCCTCACCGCCATCAGGCAGACGGACGGTATCGCGTTTCATCTCTAAAAAAATACCGCTATAAAGATCCCGGCTTTCAATGCATTCTTCTTTCAGATGCTTGTCGCCCTGCGGTAAATCGTGCAATGATTTTTCGGTCATCGTGAGCGCCCTATAAAAAACCCAGCCAATTAGCTGGGTTAGTGGTATTAACCGCCGATCAAGGTGTTTCGCATCACATCTAAACACAAGGCCATTAAGGCGCCTGGAAAGATGCCAAAGGCCAAAATAGCGATGCTATTGATGCCCAATATGCCGCGCGAGATACTAGAGCCGGTAATCTCATGTTCACGCAGTGGCGCATCAAAATACATCACCTTCACAACACGCAAATAATAAAAAGCGCCGACCAAGGATGCCATCACGGCAATGATGGCAAGTAAGGTGTACTCTGCATCTACTAAAGCCTCTAGCACCGATAATTTCGCGGCAAAGCCAACCGTCGGCGGAATGCCAGCCAAAGAGAACATCATCACAAGACCCATAAATGCAAACCACGGGTGCTTTTTATTTAAGCCCTTTAGGCTATCGAGGGTCTCGCAGTCGTAGCCTTTTTTTGATAGGAGCATTAAAAATCCAAAGCTGCCTAAAGTAGTCAAGGTATACGTCACCGCATAAAAGAGTGCAGCGCTGTAAGCATGGTCATCAAAAACTGACAGCATACCGAGTAATACAAATCCCATTTGGGCAATCGCTGAATACGCCAACATACGCTTGATATTGGTTTGCGCAATTGCCGTTACATTACCAATCACCATCGACAATACCGCCAGCATGATGAGCATCGGCTGCCAATCGCTAAATAACGGCAATAAGGTATTCACCAGCAAACGGAAGAGCAAGGCAAATGCGGCTAACTTAGGCGCAGCAGCAATCAATAAGGTAACTGCAGTCGGGGCGCCTTGATAGACATCGGGCACCCACATATGGAACGGTACGACGCCTAATTTAAAAGCGAGGCCGGCCATAATGAACACCAAGCCAAAGGCCATAATCAAATGATTAATTCGGGGGTCTGCTACGGCCTTAAAAATCTCAATCAGATCTAGTGATCCGGTAACACCATAGAGCATCGACATACCATAGAGCAAAAAGCCAGATGCTAGGGCGCCCAGAATAAAGTACTTCATTGCCGCCTCTGTGCTCTGGGCATTGTCCTGCCGCATTGCCACCAATCCATAGGTTGAGAGCGCCATCAACTCTAAGCCGAGATAAAGGGTGAGTAAGTTTGCCCCCGAAATAAGGACGCACTGCCCTAGCAAAGCAAACAAGGCCAAGACCATGAAGTCAGGCCTAAACATACCGCGGTCCACTAAGTATTGGCGGGAATAGATCAAGCTAATTAGTAGCGCAAAACACGAAGCGGACTTCAATAGGTTTGCCAAGGGATCTGCTTGAAATAAACCCATCATGGCATAAATTGGCAAATCTGGAATGCGTAAAGCGAATACCGTTCCGATCACCAGCAACAATAGCAGCGCGCCGTTATATACAAAATTGGCGCCGCGGGGCGTATCGAATACCTCGCGCACCATACCATCGGCTGCCAGGGGTGTTTCTTTTATAAAAACACTTAACACCAGCAACAAGCAGGCCGATAGCAGTATCACTAACTCGGGCAAAAGAACAATGAGGTCAATGATTTCCATATTCTTATCTCGGCTTTACAGTTTGCTAATCGCAACATGTTCCAGCAAATGGATGACCGCTGGGTGAATAATGTCGGTAAATGGTTTTGGATAAACGCCCATCCACAATACACAAATGGAGAGCACTGCCATCATTAAAAACTCACGGCCATTGATGTCGGTTAAGGCGTCGACTTCTTTATTGGCAATCGCCCCAAACAAGACGCGCTTTACCATCCATAAGGAATAGGCCGCGCCAAGCATTAGCGCGGTAGCTGCTAACAAACCAATCCAAAAGTCATAATCAACCGCCGCAAGAATCACCATGAACTCCCCAACGAAACCAGAGGTTGCAGGTAAGCCGCAGTTGGCCATCGCCATAAAGACCATAAAAACAGAGAACTTTGGCATGCGGTGGATTACCCCACCAAAATCAGAAATTTGACGAGTATGCATGCGATCGTATAGAACTCCAATCGCCAAGAACATCGCCCCCGAAATAAAGCCGTGGGAAATCATCTGAATAATGCCGCCCTCAATACCAAGTGGACTGAAGAGGAAAAAACCTAAAGTCACAAAACCCATGTGCGCTACAGACGAATACGCCACCAGTTTTTTCATGTCCTTTTGGACTAAGGCAACCAAGCCGACATAGATCACGGCAACCAAGGAAAGGAAGATCACAAATGGGCCGAGGTACATGCTGGCATCGGGCGCAATCGGTAAGGAGAATCGTAAGAAGCCATATGCGCCGAGCTTAAGCATAATTGCCGCCAACACAACGGATCCGCCGGTCGGCGCTTCAACGTGTACATCTGGCAACCACGTATGCAAAGGCCACATTGGCACTTTGACCGCAAAGGCCATAAAGAAGGCAAAGAAAATGAGAATTTGCTCAACAATATCCAGAGGCGCGTAATGCCATGTCTGAATATCAAAGGTATTGGTTGCGTTGTAGAGGTAGAGCATCGCGATCAAGGTAAGAAGCGAGCCAAGCAAGGTATAGAGGAAGAACTTGAAGGCGGCATAAATACGGTTCTTACCGCCCCATACGCCGATGATGATGTACATCGGTATTAAAGTCGCCTCAAAGAAGACATAGAACAGCATGCCGTCGAGGGCAGAGAACACGCCAATCATCAAGCCCGACAAAATCATGAAGGACGCTAAGTACTGCGATACTTTTTCAGTAATGACTTCCCATGCAGCAACCACTACAAAGATATTAATGAACGCGGTCAGAACCACAAACCAAACTGAAATGCCGTCGACGCCTAGATGGTAGTTAATGTCGTAGCGCTCAATCCAGCTGAACTTCTCAACAAACTGCATCCCTGCCGTTGTTTCATCAAAGCGTAAGACCAAAGGCAGAGTTGCAATGAAGCCCAGCACGGCTCCGAACAGAGCCAAGTAGCGCACCCCAGACGATGGGCGCTCCGATCCGTAGATCAAGATGATCAGACCAAAAACGATCGGGATCCAGATGGCGTAAGAAAGAATCATGAGAAAAGCTTCAACTTAATAGGCAATATAAATATAGGTGTACAAGACCCAGGTCAGCAAGGCAATGACGCCGAGGATCATGGCAAAGGCATAGTGGTAGAGGTAGCCCGACTGCAGGCGACGCACGAGACTCGAAAAACGGCCGACCATATGGGCACTGCCATTAACAAAAAAGCCATCGATGATCTTTTCATCGCCGCGATGCCAAAATATTCCGCCAAACCACAGCATGCCTTTTGCAAAGACGGTTTGATTCAATTCATCGAGGTAGTATTTGTGGTCGAGCAACTTCTTAATTGGGGCTAATGCTTCCGATACCTTCGCAGGCAAGCTAGGTAACCACAAATAGCCAATCGCAGCGGTCAGCACACCCAAAACCACGAGTAGCAATACCGGCGTACTGAATGCATGCATCGCCATTGCAACTGGCCCATGGAATGCTTGCGCCAAGTCTTTCATGACGGGATGCTTCGCAATATCAATGAAGATCGAATCGCCAAAGAAGCTGCCAAAGAGTAAGGGGTCGATGGTGTAAAAACCAATAATGACCGATGGTATTGCCAACAGAATGAGTGGAACGGTCACGACCAAAGGAGACTCATGGGGCTTTTCACCTGGTGCTAAACCATGGTGCCCATGATCATCATGACCATGGTCGTCGTGTGCATGGTGGCTATGGTCCGCATGTCCAAAACGCTCTTTGCCATGGAAGACATAAAAATACAGGCGGAATGAATAGAGGGCCGTTACAAAGACGCTGGCCATCACCGCAAACAAAGCAAAGCCCGAGCCAGGAATCGTGCTAGCAGCAACCGCCTCAATAATCGAATCTTTAGAATAGAAGCCCGAGAAGAACGGCGTGCCGATCAAGGCCAAACTACCCAAGAGCATCATCAAGCAGGTTACCGGCATGTATTTCCACAGTCCGCCCATTTTGCGCATGTCTTGTTCGTGGTGCATGCCCAAAATCACACTACCCGCCCCTAAGAATAAAAGGGCCTTAAAGAAGGCATGGGTCATTAAATGGAAGATCGCAATCGGATACGCCGAAACGCCCAAAGCGATTGTCATGAAACCCAATTGCGACAAGGTGGAATACGCAACCACCCGCTTGATGTCGGTTTGCACGATGCCCAAGAAGCCCATAAATAAGGCGGTAATGGAGCCGATCACCAAGATAAAACTGAGGGCCACGTCTGAGAGTTCAAACAGAGGCGACATGCGACTCACCATGAAAATACCGGCAGTCACCATGGTTGCTGCATGAATCAAGGCAGAAATCGGGGTTGGGCCCTCCATTGAGTCGGGCAGCCAGACATGCAAGGGAAACTGCGCTGATTTACCCATCGCACCGATGAAGAGGCAAATACAAGCAACGGTAACGAGATTCCAATCGGTGCCCGGCAGAGTCTGCGCAGCGAGGACCGTATTTTGAGCAAAAATGGCATCGTAGTTCATGGAGCCAGTGCCAGCCAAGAGCAAACCAATGCCCAAAATGAATCCAAAGTCACCGACGCGGTTAACCAAGAAGGCTTTCATATTGGCAAAGACAGCGCTTTGGCGCTCGTAGTAAAAGCCAATCAATAAATAGGAAACAACGCCTACTGCCTCCCAGCCAAAAAAGAGCTGTAGCAGGTTGTTACTCATCACCAGCATCAGCATGGCAAAGGTAAATAAGGAGATATAAGAGAAGAAGCGGTTGTAGCCTTCCTCCTCTGCCATATAGCCAATGGTGTAAATGTGTACCATCAGCGAAACAAAGGTGACTACCACCATCATGATGGCACTTAGCGGATCAATTAAAAAGCCGATGTCAAAACTAAGCTCACCGAGCTCCATCCAGCGATAAACCGAGCCGTTGAAGTAAAAACCATCCATGACCTGCATCAGTACATTGCAAGACAAAATGAACGCAATCATCACACCCAAAATAGCAATGGTTTGGCAAGCGCCGCGACTCAATTGTTTACCTAAAAAGCCCGTGCCAAAGAATCCCACCAACATGCTGCCGATTAATGGCGCAAGGGGGATGGCGCAGAGTACGGGAATAGTAAGGGTCAGTTCCATTGCAGGGTCTTTTTAAACTAGCCTTTGAGGTGATCAAGCTCTTCAGCATTGATCGAATCGAATTTACGGAACAAGGCAACCAAAATCGCCAGGCCAATTGCAGCCTCGGCAGCCGCTACGGTCAAAATGAAAAACACAAACACTTGACCGGCCATATCCCCTAAGTAATAGGAGAAGGCAATGAAGTTCATATTGACGGACAAGAGCATGAGCTCAATGGCCATCAACAAAATGATGATGTTGCGGCGATTTAGGAAAATACCAACCACACTAATTGCAAACAGGATGGCGCTCAATACCAGGAAATGGGCAAGCGTTACGGTCATTTTGACTCTCCACCCGTTTTGCCGCGTTGATCCTGCTTCGCATCCATTTCTGAATCCATCTTCACCATGCGCATACGATCAGCTGGGTTCACCGCAACCTGATCAGCAATGATTTGGGATTTGGAATCTTTACGGCGGCGCAGTGTCAGCGCAACCGCTGCAATGATTGCCACCAATAGAATCAGTCCGGCGATTTCAAAAGCGTAGACATAATCAACAAAGACGAGGCGCCCAAGGGCTTGGGTATTTGAAACGCCGCCCATCTCTTCCATCATCGGCTGCAAAGGCACTGTGGTGCCAATAAAGCCCCGAATCAAAACAATCGATAACTCCATCACAATGACGGCGCCGATTAAAAACGCAACCGGCAAATACTTT
>JBIPON010000061.1:0-9505 GCA_044379065.1 Polynucleobacter sp.
AGCCAGCAAAATGAGGGTTAATTGAAGGACTGACGGCATATACTCATCCCATGATAGCGAAGACGCAAGACCAAATCCTAAAGCTCGCGCGCGATACCCTCACCATTGAGGCGGATGCGCTGATTACCATGCGCAATCGCCTTGAAGGCGCTGGCGCAGATGCCTTTACATTAGCAATTCAGTTGCTACGACAATGCAGTGGCCGCATTGTCGTCTCGGGTATTGGTAAATCGGGGCACATTGCACGCAAAATTGCCGCAACATTTGCCTCCACTGGATCACCCGCTTTTTTCGTGCATCCTGCTGAAGCTAGTCATGGTGACTTAGGTATGGTGACACGCGACGATGTTTTTGTCGCCCTCTCGAATTCGGGCGAAACCGCTGAGTTGCTGACAATCATCCCGATCATCAAGCGCACTGGCGCCAAACTCATTGCCCTCACCGGCAAGTCCGATTCGTCGCTGGCGAAATTGGCAGATGCGCACCTGGATACTGGCGTTGAAAAAGAGGCTTGCCCTCTTAACCTCGCCCCCACCAGCAGCACCACAGCCGCCCTTGCGATGGGCGATGCATTGGCAGTGGCCCTACTTGATGCCCGTGGCTTTCAGGCGGAGGACTTTATTCGCTCGCACCCCGGAGGGCGTCTTGGACGCAAGCAATTAATGTATGTGAGCGATGTGATGCGTCCTTTAGCAGAAACCCCAAGCATCTCCATTGATGCAAAATTGCCAGCGGCCCTTTTGGAAATGACGGCTAAGAAAATGGGGATGGTTGTCATGCTTGCTTCAGACTCCACCGTCGCTGGTATTTTTACCGACGGAGATCTACGCCGCTTACTTGAAAAATCAACCGACCTCACTGGGGTCAGTCTAAAAGATGCGGTTACCAGCAAGCCCCGCACCATTCCACCTGAACTACTGGCAGAAGAAGCGATTGAGATGATGGAAAAATACCGCATCAACCATTTAGTTGTAACGGATCCGCGTGGCCATTTATTGGGCGCCCTCAATCTGCACGACTTATTTGCTGCCAAAGTCCTTTAAGAAACCTTCTGTATGCCGATTGCATTTAATCCACACCAAACAAACCCATCAGTGCAATTTCCACAGGCTTGGGAACGCGCAGCCCAAGTCAAGCTACTGGTTTTGGATGTTGATGGGGTACTTACCAATGGCCAGGTTTTTTTTGGACAAGATGGCAAGGAACTGATGAAGTCGTTTGATATTCAGGATGGTCTTGGCATTAAGTTGTTACAGCAATGCGGCATTGAAACGGCCATCATCACTGGCAGAAATTCCAAAATGGTTCTCGCCCGCTGCGAGGAGCTAGGGATAAAGCAGGTGTTTATGGGCGTCGCTAACAAAGCAATCGCCCTCAGTGAGTTGTTAAAGCGAACCGCTCATACGCCTGCAGATTGCGCTGTCATGGGCGATGACTGGCCTGATTTACCCATGATGAAACAAGCCGGCCTGCGCGTTTGCCCAGCCCAAGGACACGAGGCTGTACGCGAGTTTGCACACTTCGTTACTTCCAAAGCCGGCGGCTACGGCGCTGTTCGCGAGCTATGCGATCTCATTCTCAAAGCGCAAAACCGCTATGAGGCCCTGCTAACCCAGGCGCGCAGCTAAATGCAAGTCAGCATGGCCCAAGTAAAGCTGGGCACAG
Source organism: Polynucleobacter sp. (assembly GCA_044379065.1). GTDB lineage: Bacteria > Pseudomonadota > Gammaproteobacteria > Burkholderiales > Burkholderiaceae > Polynucleobacter. Next base: position 1,666 of record JBIPON010000061.1, read on the forward strand.
TTCGCACTATCCTTCGCTTGATGCCTTTGCTGCTGATGGGCGGCCTGACCTTACTTACCTTTTGGCTGGTTCAAAAAAATACGCCCTTACCAGCGGATAAAATTGAGCGTCCACGACTGCATGAGCCTGATTACACTCTCAAAAATGGGGCGCTCTCCTACCTCAACGAAGATGGTCAAACAAAATATCGAATTTTAGGAAAAGAGTTGATCCATTACGATGACGATGCGTCAATTGATATTGTGCAACCCAGAATGCGATCCTTCCAGCCCGATAAAGCTCCCGTTACCGTGCGCGCCAAACGCGGACACATTGACGGCGATCTGAGCATTCTTGATTTGTACGAAAACGTTGAAATCTACAGGCCGCCACAAAGCGCAAGCGAGACTCAAAAGGCCAGTCCTTATATGCTAGCAAAGTCGAGTTACTTTCAGGTCTTGATTAACGATGACATCATCAAAACAGATAAGCCAGTAGAACTCGAACAAGGTTTATCTGTTATGCAATCGAATGCCGGCGGTATATTTGATAATGTGAAGCAGAGCATGCAGTTACTTGGCACAGTCAAAGGGCGTATCGAGCCCGCACAACAAGGAACGCGGTAAGACGGATGGAAACGCGATCGGCCTACCTCCTTATGCCTTTTGTATTTTTTGGGCTCAGTTTATTAACTAGTCTTGCGCTGGCAGAAAAAGCAGACCAAGATAAGCCATTAATCCTCAATGCAGACTCGGTATCGATTAATGAAGTAGAGCAAAAATATAAACTTCAGGGTGATATTCTATTGATTAAGGGTAGCATTGTGGTGACTGGCGATAAGGGCGATATTCTGGTTGACCCAGAGGGTTATCAATTCATCGAAGTGAAGGGTGATGCTAAATCACTTGCCACGTTTCGGCAGCGCCGAGAAGGGCCGGCAAATGAATTTATGCAAGGCTTCGGTAGAGATGTCAATTACAACGGCAAACAGGAAGTGTTGATTTTGCTTGGCGATGCCAGCTTGAAACGCTTACTGAATATGCAAATGCGAGACCATCTTCGTGGTGGCAAAATAGAATACCGTGACGATACCCAAGAGTATCGTGTGAGTCCGCCCGTTAACCAGCCCAAAAGCGCTCTGCCCCCCTCACGCGCTATTTTAGCTCCCCGTAGTAAAGTATTAATTCAATGAACACTGAATCTGTAGCCACCCCCGTCACCCCAACACTGATCGCAAGTAACCTGCAAAAGCGCTATGGATCTCGAACGGTTGTTCGGGATGTTTCGATTGAAGTGAAATGTGGCGAAGTGGTGGGGCTGCTTGGCCCAAATGGTGCCGGTAAAACAACGTCGTTTTACATGATTGTTGGACTCGTTCCGCTCGATGGTGGCAACATTGCTTTAGATGGAAAAGGAATTAGCCATTTACCCATTCATGAACGCGCTCGCATGGGTTTATCGTATCTCCCGCAAGAAGCGTCGGTATTTCGGAAGCTCAATGTTTCTGAGAATATTCAAGCCGTTCTAGAACTGCAAGTTCAAGGTGGCAGAACGTTAACAAAAAAAGAGATTCGGGCTCGTTTAGATGAGCTCCTTGGGGAGTTGCAGATTACCCATCTGCGCAACAATCCTGCGCTATCACTCTCAGGCGGTGAGCGACGGCGCGTTGAAATTGCCAGAGCCCTTGCCTCGCAACCTAAATTTATCTTGCTCGACGAGCCATTTGCGGGTGTTGACCCTATAGCGGTTGGGGAAATTCAGCGCATCGTTCGTTTTCTTCGTGACCGCCAAATTGGGGTTTTGATTACCGACCACAATGTGCGCGAAACCTTGGGCATCTGCGACCACGCCTACATTATTAGCGAGGGTAGCGTCCTTGCTGCAGGCAAGCCGGATGAGATTATCGAGAATGATGCTGTCCGGCGCGTCTATCTGGGTGAAAATTTCCGTATGTAATTTGCTCTAAATGTGATTTACTAGTAGTTCCGTTTCTACTCTGGAGGCATTGCTTATGAACTTAAAAATCAACAGCCGTCATCTTGAAGTGACCCCCGCAATGCGTGCCCATGTTGAGCTAGGGATGAGTAAGGTGCGAAAGCACTTTGATCACGTGATTGATGCGACTATTTTTTTGATGATCGACAATGCCAAGGAAAAGGACTTAAGGCAAACCGCAGAATTAACGATTCACCTCAAAGGCAAAGATTTGTACGCTGAGGCACATAATGCCGACCTCTACCATGCGATCGATGCTGCAGTGGGCAAGCTAGAGCGGCAGGTGGTCAAACACAAGGAAAAGGTGCAAGACCACCACCACGAAAAACACCCAGAATAAGCGGATTGATTGGGCTAGTCATATAATCAATTTCATATGAATGCCCTACTTGATCTTTTCACTACAGACTGCATTGCGCTTCATAGTCCTGCCAAAAACAGGTCTGAAGCCTTTGCGCTGGCAGGATCTCTATTTAGTCAACGTTTAAACCTCAGCTCCGATCTCATTGTTTCCTTTTTAAATGCCCGTGAGGATTTGGGCTCCACTGCTTTAGGTGCCGGGGTTGCAATACCGCATGGCAGAGTAAAGGGTCTGAAAGATCCGGTGGCTGCATTGGTTCGGCTTAATACCCCAATTGAATTTGCTGCCCCCGATGGATTGCCTATATCGGTCCTCATTTTTTTGCTGGTGCCTGAAAAAGCAACGCAACAGCATCTAGAAATCCTTTCTTCGATTGCGCAACTGCTCTCCGATCCCGATACGCGCAGCAAAATCAGTGCCGAAAACGATCCGGAAAAAGTATGTCAGCTACTGCAGGAATGGAGTGCCTGATTTATGTCACAACATCTGCTGCTTGAGGGTCTCACCGCGCTTCAGATTTTTGATGACAATGTCTCCGAGCTTAAGCTCTCTTGGATTCGCGGTCTAGAAGGTTCCGATCGTAAATTCCCAACCGAAGCAGTACGCGCAGCTGCAGCCTCCTCTGACCTAGTTGGCCACCTCAACTTAATTCATCCCAGCCGAATTCAAATATTTGGTGAGCAAGAAGTGGATTACCACGCTGACCTGACCGCCGAACAGCGGCATGCTCAAATTGCCAATCTAATTTCTAAAACCCCGCCCTGCGTCATTGTGGCGGATGGCCGTACGGCAGATCCCGATTTAGAGTTGTTTTGCCAGCGTTCCTCAACTCCGCTATTCACCACTCCCGTATCGGCAGCGGAGGTCATTGACCATTTACGTACTTATTTAACCAAAATAGGAGCCCCCCAAGTCACGATGCACGGGGTCTTTATGGATATTTTGGGACTGGGTGTCCTGATTACCGGGGAATCAGGTCTAGGTAAAAGTGAATTGGGTTTAGAGTTGATCTCTCGAGGTCATGGCCTGGTTGCCGATGATGCCGTGGATTTTGCGCGCCTGGGTCCAGACTACATTGAAGGGCGTTGCCCAGTAATTCTCAGGAACCTATTAGAAGTACGCGGCCTAGGCTTACTCGACATCCGAACTATTTTTGGTGAAACAGCAGTCCGCCGTAAATTGAAGCTACGACTGATTGTGCAACTGGTTCGCCGCAACGATGGTGAATTTGAGCGCCTACCAATTGATGCCCAATTTGTTGATGTGCTCGGAACGCAAATTCGTACTGTAAAAATTCAGGTAGCAGCAGGCCGAAATCTAGCGGTACTGGTCGAGGCCGCGGTCCGCAATACCATTTTGCAATTGCGTGGCATCGACACTCTCAAAGAGTTCATTGAGCGGCAACGCGAACAAATGATCGCCGAATCAGAGCAGCCAAAAAGTCAAGGGCGCTTAATCTAGTATGCAAATCCATCTGATAACCGGCATCTCTGGTTCAGGTAAATCGGTTGCCCTCAGGGCATTTGAAGACAGTGGTTACGATTGTGTCGATAACCTGCCCGTGCCGCTGTTAGAAAACCTCATCACTGCGATGGAAAATGAAGGGCGTGCATTTGTTGCAGTTGCAATCGATGCGCGTCGCGGCCAATCGATTGGAGAACTGCCGGCCCTCCTTGAAACAATTCGCAAAAAGCATGAGGTCCGCATTCTATTTCTGAATGCCGACACGAATACCTTAGTGCAGCGCTTCTCGGAAACCCGTCGTCGCCACCCTCTATCTACTCCTGTCAGCGCTCAGCAGAATCAATCCGCCACCATTATTGAGGCCATTGAGCGTGAACGTAGTTTGCTTGACCCACTCCGAGAGCAAGCCCACAGCATCGATACTAGTAATCTTCCATCGCATACCCTACGCTCTTGGATTCACGAGCTTCTCAAAGAAAAACCTAATGGCCTCACACTTATTCTGGAGTCATTTGGATTCAAGAAAGGGGTGCCCAGCGAGGCTGATCTAGTATTTGATGTTCGCTGCCTGCCAAATCCCCACTATGACAAAGTACTGCGCCCATTAACTGGGCATGATGAACCAGTCAAGGCCTTCTTAAGGGAACTTCCGGTTGTCAAGAGCATGGAAGAAGACATCATCCACTTTATTGAAAAGTGGCTTCCTAGCTACATTGCTGACGGTAGAAGCTATTTGACCGTTGCTATTGGTTGCACCGGCGGACAACACCGCTCCGTTTTTTTGGTCGACCAACTCATGACCTACTTTTCAAAGCAATCGGGACTGCATTCGCGGATTGATCTGATTCAGCGCCACCGCGAGCTCGACTCCAAGACTCCAACAACAGCCTGACCGGCTGAGGCAGTCCGTACTGCTCGAGCGCACCTAGCTCTGCCCAAATGAACTGAGCCTCATCTAACCCAATGCTGCTATCCAACTCTTTTTTTGCTTTGCCACTTAGGGCCATCTCATAGGCCTGAATCTGCAAAACGCGGTGACTAAAAACATGTTTCAAATGCGCACCTATCCTTACTGATTGCCCAAACAAAGCCGGTGGCTTTTTAGAAAATCGGTTGGGCAAAATCAATTCAAGTAACTGCTTACTAGCCAATGGCTCTTTCGGAGTGGCATTACTACACTCCCCCTCCGTTTGCGCTTGCCACTCGCCTTCTGGTAGTGACCAAAGACCGCCCCAGATGGCTTTAGGGGGACGCTTTTGCAATAGCACGGCATTACCGTAGGTCAGAATGCCAACGGCACACGCAAATTGCGGCGACTTCTTTTTGGGTAGTTTCTTTGGAATGGCAAGCACTTGATCTAAGGCCTTTGCCTGACATGAACCCTCAAATGGGCATTGTGATTTTTTCGTGAGGCACACCGGCTGTTTTGCAGTACACCAGGTAGCACCAAAATCCATCAGTGCTTGGGTATACACCGGCATGTCTTTTGGTGTTAGCGGGAGAAGTTCGGTGGCCAACTGCCAAAGTGAATCGGTCACCTTTTTTTCTTGGAGTGCGCCGCCAATACCAAATAGCCGGGCCAATACGCGCTTCACATTGGCATCCAAAATCGGCGCCCTAACCTGAAAAGCAAATGCGGCGATTGCACCGGCCGTCGATCGACCGATTCCACTGAGGCTTTCGAGTGCAAGAGGGTCGGATGGAAATTGCCCTTGGTATTGGTTTAGGACTTGTTTTGCGCAGGCATGTAAATTGCGCGCCCGCGAGTAGTAACCAAGGCCGCTCCATTCAGCCAATACCTCATCGATATCGGCGCGAGCTAAATGCACTACCGATGGAAAGCGCTTCATCATTTTGGGGTAGCGCTCCAGCACAGTGGCTACCTGGGTTTGTTGCAGCATGATTTCAGAGACCCACACAGCATAGGGGTCAGCAATGCTTTGCCATGGCATGCCATGGCGTCCATGCTTTTTATGCCACTGAATCAGTTGCTTTGAAAAGGATGTAATCAAAGCAGCATCGTGCGTCGGCTGCGTACTTAGCGCTTTTGGCATACCGGGCAAAAGTAGGTAGAACGCTGACCTTGAACAATCTGCTGAATCGGCGTCTTGCATACGCGGCAGGGCTCGCCACGTCGGTCATAGACTTTGCTTTCCATCATGAAGTAGCCCTGCTTACCCTCGCTATCCACAAAGTCACGCAAGGTGCTGCCACCTGCGGCAATTGCTTTCTTAAGCACCATGCGTACTGCGCTGGCTAAACGCGCGCATTGTGGCTTGGTTAATTTTCCGGCCTGCTTTGCAGGATGTATTCCGGCCTCAAACAAACTCTCCGAGCAATAAATGTTGCCAACCCCGACAACGGCCTGCCCTGCCAATAAAAAGGATTTGACTGCAACACTACGGCCGCGCGAACAGCGGTAAAGCACAGCAGCGCCCCGCTCATTCTCAAAATCAGCGGAAAAGGGTTCTGTTCCCAACTTGAGTAGCAAGGGGTGATTCTCGATGGGGCCGCTCTTGTTTGCATGCCACAGCACGGCCCCAAATTTACGCGGATCATGCAAACGCAAGCTGCGCTTACCAAATTCCACTACCACCCGGTCATGGGGCTTTAATGGCTCTTTGACTGGCAATACCCGCAGGACTCCCGTCATCCCCAAATGGATCAGCAAATATCCTTGATCCATTTGCAATAACAAATACTTCCCCCTGCGCTCTATACCGTGCAAGGTTTGGCCCAGCAAGATTGCCCGTAGATTACGGGGTACAGGCCAGCGCAACCTGCCATCAATAATCAGGGTATCGGTAATCCGCTCCCCCACTAGGTGCGGCTGTATTCCAAGGCGAGTAACTTCAACTTCTGGGAGTTCTGGCATAGGTGAATTGTAGATTCGGAGATTAGAATGTGCTTATGACCCATTTCATACATCTGCACCTCGCCCTAGCCCCGTTGCCGGCTCGTAAGATTGCCGTGCTATTACTGGCTAGTGTATGCCTCAGTTGGGCCTCATTGGCCCACAGCGCCCGTGGCGCTAGCGGTGAACAGGTTTTTGAGATCTTAGCCTCTGAAATTGCCCTCCAGCGGGGTGAGCCCGCGCTAGCCTACCAAACTTACCTGAGCCTGGCTCGGCAAACCGGCGATCCTCAGCTGGCGCAGCGTGCCATGGAGATTGCGATTGCAGCCAATGCTCCTGAGCTTGCTCTGGATGCAGCTACCGTATGGGACAGCCTTGCTCCCGCAGGGGATACGAAGCCAAAAGAAGTGCTGGTTACCTTATTGATGCTCAATCAACGCTGGTCTGATTCTGTAAAACCCGCGATTGCCTTGTTGCAAAAACAAGATGCTGCGAGTCAAGAGCGTACGTTGAAACAGCTGCAACCACTCCTGGGTCGGGCAATTGATGAGGCCGGAGCAATGCGGGCCTATTTTGAAATTATTACTGCACTTAGACCTCTGCCCACTGACTCCGGCATTATGTATACCTATGCGATGGCAGCTGAAAAAGCCAGTCGCTTTGATGTAATGGAATCCACCCTGCGGCAGATTCTGAAAAAAACGCCGAACGATGCCAATGCACTTAATGCCCTAGGCTACTCCTTAGCTGATCGAAAGCAGAATCTTCCAGAAGCCTTTGCCCTCATTACGAAGGCACACAATTTGGCACCACAAGATGCCTTTATTTTAGATAGCCTCGGCTGGGTTAATTTCCGCATGGGTAAACTGGAGCTGGCACGCGACCAGCTCAATCAGGCGGCCAAGATGAAGCCGGAAGCAGAAATATCGGCGCACTTAGGTGAAGTGTATTGGGCTATCGGCAATCTGAACGCCGCGGAAAACGCATGGCGGGATGCTGAGCGAATGGATGCAAACAATGCAACCTTGCGTGAAACCTTAAAACGCTTTAAGCCCAACTGGGTGACGCCCAATCAGTCGACCAAGATTGTTTGGGATGGCCGTTTTTCAATCCGCATGAATGGCGGCGCTGATAGGCCCGCTGAGGGTGGCTCCGGTGGTTTCACTCTCAGCCAAGATGTGCTGAAC